>VHCZ01000053.1 GCA_016871535.1 Verrucomicrobiota bacterium | reverse complement strand
TTTTTCGCCAGACTTCGTTGCTTGCTCCTTACAGATCCACTTCGGGATATGCTCGTCGCTCGCGCCTCGTCTGGCCGAAAAATCCCTTGCCGCGAACGTGAGCGTATTTATGAAATGGACCACTTAGCCCTGACTAACCATCGAACCGAACCTGTTGCCTGGGCCGTCTCCGGGTTCACCGGAAGCGCATACAATCCGCTCCGTTGTTTGAATGCGACGCCGTAGGCCAATTGCCCGTTGCGCGACCAGTTGTAAAACTTCACGGCGCCTACGTCGCCCATCACAGGAAACGGCGTTCCAACGAACTTGCCGTCCCGCACCTGAACACACCAAAGGTCCTGATGCTCCTGCCCCGCGCCGGGCTGCGAACACCGAAAGGCCAAGTGCTTACCGTCCGGACCCCAGATTGGGTCACTCTTTTTACCTGGCAAACCGGCCAGGACAACGCGGTTTGAAGCCGCAATATCATGGATACAAAGCTCTGACACGTCGCCCGTAGAGCAGTACGCAATAAACTTCGCATCCGGCGAGAGGCGCCGCGGATAGCTTTCAGCGATCCGGTCTCCCGCAAAGTCGGTTCTTTTTCCCGATCGCAAATTGACAAGGAAAGAATTGGGCCCGCCTGACTTCCACTCGCGGAAGCCCAACACGACTTGATTCTCTGAAGACCAATCTTCGATGTTGAGATCCCCTTCCCACAAGACTTCGGACCTACCAGTGTCAATCTCCACGGCTCGAACGACTCGATTGGTCCAGGTGCTTGCCGCCGTCGGGACGCCGTCAGGCGAGCTTCCATAGGCAACTCGTTTGCCGTCGGCGGACCAGACCACGCCCCACTCACACCTTTCGGCCACCTTTTTTTGCGTGCCCACACTTGTATCCACCAAGATCAATTCCCTGTTGTAACTGACTCGGGCCAAATAACGGCCATCCGGCGAGAGGGCTAAGTTCTCAGAGTCGTCGAAGAAATCGCTACGATTGCCCGTAACGAGCCGGCGCGCTGAAGCTGTCTGCAGCGGTTTCGTCGCATCCTCGGTCGTTTGGGTTTGAATCTGCGGGACATCCCTGACCGTTGCCTGAACCTCGGCAGAAGCCAAGGAACCCGCACGAGTCTGCAAAAACGCCAGGAGACCGCTCGCCAAGGCCATCCCGATTCCTATCCACGGACTCCACAGGGCACCCGCCGACGGCTGCGGAGAGTTATCATTCAATATTCGTCGAATGCGCCGTTCGAGTTTCCGGCGGTCGCGCACGGCAGGGATGGCGCCGACCGGTCGAACTTGCGGCAGCAGTTCCAGCAAGGAATTGGCATAGGATGGTCCGATCTGCCCGGAATGGAGCGCCCATTCGTCACAAACCGCGTCCGCCAGATGCGCCAGGCGCGTCCTGGCCCACCAGACCAGCGGTTGCCAGGGGAAAAGCACAGCGGCCAATTCCGCGAACAGTTCGGCGAGATGATCGCGGCGTTTCCAGTGCGCCAGTTCGTGGCAGAACAAACCCTCCCAGTCGAGGTCGCCGCGCGAGGAGAGAGCACCCGCCGGGATGATCAGAAAAGGCCGCTTCGCCCAGCACCAGATTACCGGGCACCCAACTTCCTTCGAGACCCAAACTTTCGGAGTCGCCCGGATTCCCAGTTTGGCCGCCGCCAATTCCGCCGCGTTTTGAATGGCCCCATTCGAATTGGGTCTGGCCCGCTTGATCAACGCCAGGCCTCGAAGAATCGATAACCCAACACGTATAGCAGCCAGCGCGCTGAGCAGAGCCCAAATGGACGCGACGATCGCTTGCCAGCGGAATCGTGCCGGATGTTTCGCGGCTCCGCGGCCTGGCGTCAGCGCCGTTTTTCGCGCGCGCGCGCTTCGGTCAGCGCTTCCGTGGCGACGGATGTCTCCGCGGCCTGGGCAGATTCAGCCGCGGCTGACTGCGGAGAGGGCAGGGCAGGCGCCGTCGGAGTCGGTCCAACGGAGTTGTGGCCGACCGCCGAGACCCGCGGCGGCAGCATTCCCCAACCGTAATGGCGCACCGCCAGGCTGAGCAGCGGCGCGAGCAGCGCGGCCCCCAGCGCGAGCAACAGGACTCGATGGGCGCGGGCCGGACGCCTGGCCCAGCAAAGGCCTCCCAGCAAGCCCAGCAGCAGACAAACGGACGATTGCCAGAAGCAATCCCACAAGAACGGCTCGATTGGAACAGGCAGGTTGGTCATTTCAGTCCCTTTCTCTTTTCGTCGATGATGCGTTTGAGCTCGGCCAAATCCTTCTCATCCAGGTCGGCCGTCTCGACGAGGTGCTGGAAAAGCAGGAGCGGATCGCCTTGAAAGACCTGCTTGATGAAATTCTGGAGCGCGCCGGAGCCGGCTTCAATTCGAGTTTTCGCCGGAGCATAAATGTAGCTCCGGCCATCCTCGCGATGCTTGGCCCAGCCCGCCAGCTCCAGTTTCTGCAAGACCGTGAGCACGGTGGTGTAAGCGAGAGGTTTTTTCTTGGCGAGCCGATCGCGCACATCATGGACGGAGGCTTCCCCTAATTCCCAGAGGATCTCCATGATTTGCCTCTGGAGGGAACCGAAGCGGTCGATGAGTTTGGATTTCATATCTGGACAACGAAGATTGAGCCGGGAGAATTTCGAGGGCAGGAATTCATACGACTGACCGTAGTACTATGACTAATAGTAATTGGCAAGCCCGTTTTCGAATGGATCAAATCAGTCACCTTTTCTCCGGCCGGCAACCAGATTATTACCGGCAGTTGGGATGAAACAGCCAAGGTGTGGGAAGTACAGACAATAAGGGGCGGTCTCACACTCAAAGTGGAACCAATCCCCCCAGATTATTCTTGCCCAACATGGGTCCAATGAATCCTGTACTTTCACGCGGCGGCCAACCGGATCCGGATGGTTTGTCCGTGTTGGTTGACCATGGTAACGGAGATCAAACTGTTAAGCTCCTTCAAGGCAATCGTGGTAAAATGTTGGAATTGCCGCACGCTGCCGTTATGACGTGGGCTTTCTCTCCGAATGGACGAAAGATTGTAACTGCGAGCAGCGATGGGACGGCCAAGGTATGGAATACCGCCATGCCGAAGTTCTGGCCCATAGCCAACGCCAAAGAACTGGCGACTCTCAAAGGGCACAGCGGGGCGATCACGGCGGTGGCCTTTTCTCCGGACGGCAAACGCATCGTGACAGGGGGTGGCAGTGGAGATCACACGATAAGGCTATGGGATGCGTCCACCGGAAAGGAATCGTTGATGCTCGAAGGACACGAATCGCAAATCACAGATGTCCTGTTTTCCTCCGATGGGCACTGGTTTGTGACTCACAGTTGGGATGGGACATTGAACAATCGGGATCAGGCGAAAGATTGGAACGCCTGGAGGGCGGCTTCTCCAGAACAGGTGTCGCAGTGGCAGAAAGAAGAAAAGGCCGCCATGCACCGCTGAGCCAATGTTCCGCTCTGAAGAACCGCGGCCCAAGAAAAAATGATCGATGCAAGCTGATGACTGCTTTGCCTACCAACCAGTGCGAACAAGACCGGGAACGAGGTCGAAATGCCTGTCATTGCTGAGCACCGGCAGCCCATGCTGCCGAGCAAGCGCGGCGATCCAGGTGTCATTGGAGGGGATCGGAGTCGCCCGTTGCCTCAACGTCTGGCGAATCTCGGCATAGAGCACGGCCGTTTCCTGAGTGACGTTTTCAGAACCGTCCAATGCGAAGCCAGCGCTTCCAGCCAATGCAAGCGTCGATCCCGCTCGGGGCTTCCCATCAATCCGAAGCGGTATTCGCCGAGGACAATCACTGGAAGATACGGGCCAGCGGCATTGGCGATGGTTTCCCTAACGGCTTGGTTTCCTTCGGCAAACGCGGAGAGCGCATTTGTGTCGAGGATCACCGTGTCTCCTCCGGCTCCAGGCTCTCGAATTCGTCGTCGATCAGTTTCTGGATTCGGCGGGTCTCCGCTCGCGTCTCGGGCGTTTGTCCGAAGGCGCCAAAGTCCTTCATCCAGAGAGGCTCCTTTTCAAGTGGAGCGCGCGGTTGGCTCGCGGCACCTTGATGTGGCGGTTGTGTTCTCAACCATTCGAGCAAAGCTTGGGCTTGGCTCTCGGAGAGTTTTTTCACTTTCTCTACGGCAAGTTCTACCGTGCTCATGGTCCAAAAATATCAGCGGTTCCCAGCCGCATCAAGCCGTGTACGCGTCCAGGGAGAGCACTCTCGCCAGTCTGCGCCAGGCCGTTTTGGTCTCGCCCCCGAACAGCCTCGCCTGGGTCCTGGCAACTGCGCAGGACGCGGCAGTTAGGAATGGCACTAAAGCCCTGAAGTTGGCTGGTGAGGCGTGCGAGAAGAATCGCTGGAAGGAGGCAGGCTTCGTGGACACGTTGGCCGCGGCCCATGCGGAACAGGATCAATGGGACCAAGCGATCATCATGGAACAGAAGGCCATCTCGCTTCTCTCGCCGGAGCGACAGGATTCAAAGCTGGTGGAGAAATTTCAAGCCCGTCTGCGCCTTTACGAACGCCACGAAAAGTTTCGCCAATGAAATGTCAGAAAGGTTTCTTGAGCCTGCGCTATCCTTTGAGTTTCCTGGTTTCTTTTGGCGGAGGAAGTTGTCGCTCGAATTTCAGCAGCGTGTTTTCCAGACGGAGCACCAGCTTCTCGCGTTCGTGTCGTTCTTCTTCGCGGAGACTGCGGATTTCCGAGCGCAGTTTATATTGCAGCCGGACGACGAGGTCGCTCAAATCATCGAATTCCCGGCGCAGACGCGCCAGATTCTCTTTGTTTTCCTGAACCTCTCTGGCCAGGAAGACTTGACCGCGAAACAATTCAAGCAGCTTTTTCCACATGAAGATTGGCGCGAATGTGGTCGAGTTTTCGGCGGGTCGAGGCTTCGAGCCGGCGGATTTCAGCGTCCGTCTTCTTCATGTTGCGGCGAATCGCCGCGATTTCCGAAATATATCCACCGATCTCGGCAAGATATTTCGCGTCCTGCTCGCCCGTGCCGTTGGCCGCCGCTGCTTTCGTTGTCATGGTCAGAATTTATCCTGTCGCTTCCCGGTTGCAATGCGGGAATTGAAGCATCCGGTAAATCGCCCAATGCGGCAGGCGAGGCACGCGCGCTGCTCTTTCAAATCATCAGCATTTGGGCCATGAGGAAGCCGCGGCGGCGAGGCCGGCGGTCATGCTCTGGCCGACAAAGAGCCTGGCGTTCGCGCGCCTGGCTCAAAAAGTTCTCGAACAGGATTCCAAAGAAAACCCGCGTCGATTGGGCGAGGCGGATTTTCTCAGCCAGTATGCCGTCAAGCTTGCGCCAAACGATTGATTCTGTGTCCGTCTTCTTGCCGCCGTCAGAGGATTTCGACCTGTTTGCGCGTCGCGCTTAAAGTTGAAATGGGACGCGGTGGAATGCGTCCTGGAATGCGTCCTGGAATGCGTCCCGGAATGCGTCCCGACCAACGCAAATCGGGATCCATGCCTGGTTTCGAGCCACTCGCCAGCCCTGCCTCGAAATCGGCTCGACGGTCGCAGCGCCCGCCCTTAGTGTCCCGCGTCGTCTCCATGCACGAGAAGCGCCATGATCCGGTTTGGGTCGGATTTCGTGCTTCGGATTCCGGTTGAGTATGTCCAAGAAAAAGCGCAGGCCGTCGAGTCACCCAAAACCAGGGGACCATCCTGGACCCACCGCACTCGCAAGCGGCGCCAAAGCTCCAAAGGCCGCCGAGCGACACGATCCAGTCCCACGCAGGCGGCTCTGGCTGTTCCGGCTGGCGCTCTTCGGGTTGTTCCCGATTTTGTTCCTGGTTGCGCTCGAAGCGGGGCTTCGCGTTTTTGGCTACGGTTATCCCACAAGCTTCTTTGTGAAGCTGGAGGATGGCGCGACTCTGACCACCAATCGAAAGTTTGGCTGGCAATTCTATCCGCGCGAGACCGCGACTGTTCCGCACCCGATTTTTGTTCCTGCCCAGAAACCGCCCGGCACGATCCGCGTTTTCATCCTGGGCGAATCCGCGGCCGCCGGCACGCCCGACCCCGCCTTCGGCTTCGCCCGAATTCTGGAAGAGATGCTGCGCCGCCAGTTCCCCGACAAACAGTTCGAGGTCATCAATGCCGCGATGCGCGGCATCAATTCCCACATCATCCTGCCGATCGCGCGCGAGTGCGCGCGCCTTCAGTCGGATTTGTTCGTCATTTACATGGGCAACAACGAGGCCATCGGTTTGCACGCGCCGGATCCAACCGGGTTCAACTTTACGTCCTATCTGAAGTTGCTTCGCCTCGGTCAATGGATGAAATCCACGCGCACGGCCCAGTGGCTGGAATCGACGATTCGCCTCGCGCAAAAGCCCGACCCCTCGAAATCCCGCCAGCAGGACGTCGAATACTTCCGCCGCCACCGCCTCACGATCCACGATCCGCGGCGCCAGGCCGTTTACGATAATTTCCGCGCGAACCTGGAGGACATTTGCCGCGTGATCGAAAAGGCCGGAGCCAAAGCCATCGTCTCGACCGTGGCCGTGAATCTGATGGATTTCCCGCCGCTGGGCTCCTTGCATCGCGCGGATCTAACCGACTCGGAGAAGAATCGCTGGGAAGCCGCTTACAAGGAAGGCGCGGTCGCGGAGAAAAACGGCCAGCCCGACAAGGCGCTTCAGCATTTCTCCGACGCGTTGCGCCTGGACGATCATTTCGCCGAACTCCATTTCCGACTCGGACGCTGTTACGCCGCGATCGGACAGTTCGACAAGGCGCGCGAGCATTATCGCCAGGCGTTGGACCAAGACGCGATGCAGTTTCGCACCGACAGGCGGATGAACGAAATCGTCCAGCAAGTGGCCTCGGGCATGGAAGCTCAAGGCATTTTCCTGGCCGATTCGGCGCGGGCATTTGAACAAAGCGCATTGAGCGACCACGGAATTCCCGGCGAAAAGCTCTTCAACGACCATGTCCATTTCACGTTCGACGGCGATTATCTCCTGGCGCAAACGATTCGTGACGCAGTCGAAAAAGCGCTCGGCCTCGGGTCTCCCGCGAAACCGCTGCCGTCGCGGAAGGAATGCGCGGACGCGCTCGCGTTCACGGCTTGGGATGAATTCAACGTCGCCGACGCCATGGCCCGGATGACGGCCAAACCGCCTTTCGTCGATCAACTGGAACACGCGGAGAGACAGCGCCGGGCAGAACTTTCCGTATCCAACCGCCTGAGCCGTTTTCGCCGCGAAGATTTGGACCGGGCGATTCAGACCTATCGCCAGGCCATCACTCAAAAGACCAACGACTGGCAATTGCACTACAACTTCGGCGGTTTGCTGGCCGACTCGAAAGACTACAAGGGCGCGATCGCTCAACATGAAACCGTAGTGAAACTTCATCCGAGCCTTTTGCTGTCCAGGCTTGCCCTGGGCGATGTGCTTATGAAAGCCGGAAGACGGGAGGAAGCCATTGAACAATTCCGGCAAGCGCAGCGCATTGCTCCCGACTTCCGCCCCGCGCAAGAAGCACTGGAACACGCTGCGTCGATTCGACAGAATTCTCGGTGACTTCCCATGGATCGGTTTTCGCCGACTCATTTACGGTAAACTTCACGGCGGTGTCCGACTGCAAGCAAGTGAAGCACGCCTTGGGCGCGGTCGAAATCGTAGATGACGCGATAATCGCCCACCCGGAGGCGGTAGGTATCCAGTGCCTTCATCCGGTGGTGTGGATGAATGTCCAGCATCAACCCTAAGAGCGTGTCCGAAAATTGCGCGGGGTCCTGCGGCGAGGGATTTTGGCTGTGGCCAAGGCGGCGAGGTCCGAGCATCCCCAACGCGGGCTGTAAGGACCGAGCCAACGCAGGCCACGGACAAAAGACCCGCCGCCCGGAGGGTTTTCGCGCCAAAGGCCGCCTGGCTTCGTTGCTCCTCAGTCGAAGATCCAGGGAGGATATTCTCCTTCGTCGCGCCTCGCCATCCGGCCTTTGGCGCGAAAACAAGACCCCGCGGAATTTTCGGACACGCTCTAAGCGATCGATGCTGGTTTCGATTCTGATTTGGATAGCAGCCGGAAGTTTGAAGAAGTCCCTGTCGAAATCCCGCGAATAGATTTGCAGCGCCGCGCTCACGGGCCAGTTTCAGGCCTGCGGACGCGCGAGTGGATGCCACCAGCGATTTCCTGTTTGGCCCGCTGGATTTTCGCCTTGAACTCGTTGCTGACTTCTAATTGGTCTTCAATGAAATCGTCCAGCCAATCGCGAACTGCCTGCAAGTCTGCAAGTGACAGTTTGGCGAGCGCCGACTCTATGTCTTGGACGTTGTTCATAAGAGCCACAATGGCGGATGCTCCCGGCCAATTCAAGTCTCGGAAATCGGTCCTCCCGCAACTCAAGCCTCACTCAATGATGAACACGGATCGATTGTCACGCTGACGAAGCAGCCGATCGAATTGGTCCTGCGCCAGACGTCCTTCAGGACTCAACAGAACCTCCGGCCCGGCGCGATCTGACACATCCGCCGGCCGCTGATTCCAGAGTTCCAAAGCCCGTTCGCGGGCCCGGGCCCGTTCCGCCGCCGGAGCCACGTAGTCGTACGTGAAGTTTTCAAATCCCGGAATCTGCTGGAACGACCGGCCCGCTCGATACCGCACCACGCCGTAAGGATCGTCGAGCAGTTGGGCCAGGATTGGCGCCATCCAACGCTGGCTTGAAATTTGGCGCGCGGGTTCCCACCCCATGGCCCACGCCATGATTGCGCGTTGCGCCGCGTCACCTTTCAACGCCCAGAGCGCGGCGGCGGAAATCGACGCTTCGTCCGGACTCAGGTTGGTCGAAGGAGTCTGGTACCACTCGGACAAATACCGCGCCGTCCAGGCCAGCGTTTTGTCGAGGTGACACAGGTTGCAGGCGTTGGGCCGGCCCGTTTGAAGACTGCTTTGAACCGTCGGACTGGAAATCTGGTGGCTGCGGATGGCGCCGAGAAGCCCCCAGTTCGTGTGCGGCATGTGGCAATTGTAGCATTCGCTCCCGCTCGACTCGGCCCGGTGCCGCGTGTGTTCCGTGAGGCGAGTCCGCAGGGAAGTGTGGCACTGGAGGCACGCCTGATTTCCATTCATGCCCCGGGCGAGTTGATCGTTCGGATCGCTCTCGTGCAGCGAATGGCACGAGAAGCACGTGAGGTTGCCGCGCTCATAGCATGGCGATTGAACCATGCCTGTGTACTCGCGGCCCGCGATGCGCACCATGCCGTCGCGCCAGAAAAAATGCTGCACTTCCTCGGATTCTTTCATCGCCTCGGCCAGACCGGGGATTTTCGAACCCTTGGCCGGGAGCACCAGCGCCATGTGCTTTTCCAGGTCGCCGCCGGGCCTGAATTGCGAGCCGCTCTGTTCCCAGTCTTTGTCCAGGTTCACTTTGATCGCGTGGCATTGGCCGCACGCCTCGGAGGCTTTTTTCGGCGGCAGACGCGCGGGATTGACGATCGTCGGGTCCGGCTTGCCGAAGTGCGTTCGATAGCGGTGCAACGGTTGGCGGTGCTTCTTCACGTGCTCTTCGGCCGGACCGTGGCACGCTTCGCAAGCGATGCCCATTTCGCCGACGCGCGTTTCCATCAGCCCCGTTTTTGAATCGCGCCGCGGTTGGGCGCCGGTGGAGTGGCACTTGATGCAATTCATGTTCCACACCTGTACGAGCAAAGGAAGCTGCGGATCGCGCACGATGGAATCCTCGCGCAGCACCCAGCGCTGGTCCTCGATCAACCAGGTGAACGGAAGGTCGTATTGCAGATTGCCGCGCTGGCTTGGCACCCAGAATTTTTGCAGATGATGCGAACCGGTCGCCATGCTCACGCGGCGCCAGACCCGCGGCGCGTTGGTCAGATTGTGCCCATCCAGGCTTCGGGTCCGGCTCGATTGGTCCGCCTTCCAATCCGGATCCGGCATTTCCACCCACAGTTCGTTGCCGCGGCGCTGCAGGTGGTACCGCTCTCCGCGGGCATCGAGTTTCACATCATTGAAATCGGCCACGACCGTGTCTGCCGTGGCGTACTGCGTCATGGTCCGGTGAAAACTGCGATGCCAACTGTGGTATTCGTCCGGATGGCAGGCCTGGCAATGATCGGAAGTGACGTAGCCGTTCTGGTCCTCCTCGCGCGGCACGTGCTCAAATTTTGCAGACCGGGCACTGGCTGCTTGGTTCTGGAGATTGTTCCAGGCGAAGCCCAACAGAAGCATGAACGAACCCACGACCGCTGTGCCGGCCCAGGCCCAGGTTCGCAGAAGGTTCCGTTTGGCCAGCAAAGGCAAGATCCCCGCCAGGCAAAGGAAAAGGAACAGGAGCCGGTCTGCATTCATGCGATGTTCTGCACGGAAGATTGCTGTACACCAGGCAATCCCGTGGAGCAAAAAGAATCGTCACAGTTCAGCGCATCAAGCGCACATTAAATCGGTTGAAAGGGAAACTTTGCGCAAGCTGAAGAAACTTTTATGGATAGCAGTATCCGATCGACACGAATCGGAGTTGGGTTTCGGCGCTTTCGCGACGGCGATAAAACGGGAAGCGGCCCCTCCGGCATCAATCCATCCCGGAGTCTACTGCTAGGTCCGCGGGATGGACGACAAAGCTCGTAGCGCGGAGTTGCACTCTGCCGTATCGCAGAATTGTATTCTGCGGGGCGTCTCCCAGTCCGAGCACGCTGGGACTTGCCAGCGCCCCGCCGATTGGAAATCTGCGCTGCGGTTCTCCGGTCGATCTGTCGTCAATCCCACGGTCGGCACAGTAAATCAAGCGCGCGGCGGGAGGGTCGTAGTTTTGCGGCGAGCCCGGTAGCGTATCTGAATGGCATCGAACAAGGCCTCGCGGCTGGTTCCCGACGGCAGTCCAAAGCGCAGTTTAAGAGCTGCTCGAAGGAAGCAGCGCATTGCGCGTCCTCGTCCGGAGGACACGTTCGCATCTCGTGATAGGCTTCCAGCAACCTCTCGATCTCAGGACTCATTAAAGCAGGCTTTCAGAATCTCGGCCCGCTGATCTTGGGTCGGGCTTTTTCCGTGCGCCTGGGTTCACCGCCGCGGCCGACACCGGAGCAGTACGCGCAACTGGAACGCGCCGGCCAGCTTCAAGAATTGGTCAGCAAACGGTTTCGGAATGCGGATGCGGAGTGCGGAATTGAATGCGCGTGCGGCCATCATTATTCCGCATTCCGCAATTCGCACTCCGCATTCGAAGAGTCGGTCAGCGCGGCAGGACAAATGAGAATCGCTGCGGGCTGGCCGAGCGCATTGACAACCCCGGGGTTCCTCCGTAAGAGACAGGCAATGGTTTCGACGGGTTCGTTCCGCGGGCTGGTTGAGTTCAGTCCGGCTTTTGTGCCTCGCCGCTCAATCAGCCACGTGCTGTTTGATTTCGACGGCACGCTCTCCTTGATCCGCGAGGGTTGGCCCGAGGTCATGCTTCCCCTGTTTCTCGAAATGTTGCCTCGGCGGAATGACGACACAGAGGATCAACTCCGGCGGATGTTGTTCGACGACATCATGCGCTTGAATGGCAAGCAGACGATTTACCAGATGATCCAGTTCGCCGAGCGCGTACAGGAGCGCGGCGGCCAGGCCGAGGAACCGCTCTGGTACAAGCACGAATATCTGCGGCGCTTGGACGAAAAAATCCGGCACCGGATCGAAGGCATCGCCAACGGGTCCCTCCAGCAGGACGATTTTCTCGTCTTCGGCGCCCGGCCGCTTTTGGAGAACTTGAAGGCACGCGGGCTCAGCCTTTACCTGGCGAGCGGCACGGACGAGCCGTTTGTGAAGGAAGAAAGCCTGTTGCTGGATCTGACTCGATATTTTGGCGAACACATTTACGGCGCGAAGGACGATTACAGGTCGTTCTCGAAAAAAATGGTCATCGAACGCATCCTCCGCGAGCACCGAATCGCAGGCGAACAATTGCTCGCGTTCGGCGATGGCTACGTGGAAATCGAGAATACGAAAGAAGTCGGCGGGCTGGCGGTGGCGGTGGCGAGTGATGAAGCGCGCAATGGATCGGGACGCATGGACGAATGGAAACGGCAGCGTCTGGTGGGCGTGGGCGCGGACGTCTGCATCCCGGATTATCGGGACGCGGACGCCTTGCTGAAGGTTTTGTTCGCATGAGCGCGTTGCGGACGCATCTCCGGATGGGAACGGGGCGGCGCCGTAGCGCCGCCGAATTCAAGGTTCAAGGTTCAAAGTTCAAAGTTCGATGTTCAACTTTCCACGAACCTGACGGCTGGGCGAGCCTGTCCTCAGCGAGCCGGGTCGGACGTGTTCCAAGCCGGTTGAGCGGCTCGCCGGGACGGACTCGCCCTACCGGGTCCACGGGGCGTGCGCATGGTGATTCGACCAAGGGAACTTCCCATGAACCGTTCCTCCGGACCGTGGCCTTTAGGCCGCTTCTACGCCGGACTCCGAAGAGTGCGCGGAAGCAGCCTGAAGGCTGCGGTCCGCACGGTTTTCGGTCCAAGGGCCATGTGCATGGCCCTGAGGCCAAGAAAGCTTCCCATGGACTCTGAGCCGCTGGATCTTTCCCGCTTGAAAGTGCTCCCGCTCGCGGCGCGCAAGAGCCTCACACGAGTCGAAGAGATTTTGATCGCGCCGGACGGAACTCCTGCGCTGTGCGACGAACGAACCGCCTCGGTCATCCGGGAAGCGGCCAGCAAGATCACGGCGGCTCGCGAACGCGGCGCCAGCGTCCTGCTCATCTACGGCGCGCATTTGCTGCGCAATGGCGCGGCGTTGATCCTCGAACGGATGATGACGCGCGGGTGGTTGACTCATCTCGCGACCAACGGCGCCGGCTCGATTCACGATTGGGAGTACGCCTTCCTGGGCCGATCCACGGAGAGTGTCGAGGAAAACGTGGCCACCGGAACGTTCGGCGCGTGGGATGAAACCGGGCGCAACATCCATCTGGCGCTGCTCGCTGGCGCTTTGCGCGGCGAAGGGTACGGGCGGGCAGTGGGACGGTTTATCGCGGAGGACGGCGTCGCGTTGCCCGCGGCCGATGCATTACGGCAAGCGATCCAGTCCGAGCCGTTGCACCCGTTGACGCCGGCGCGAGCCGACTTGCTGCAAGCCATGCAAGCGCATCATTTGCCCGCGGGACGGATCGAAGTCTCCCACGGCTGGAAGCACGCTTCGATTTTTGCGAATGCGTTCCGCCACGGGATTCCGCTGACCGTGCATCCGGGCGTCGGTTACGACATTATTGCGAATCACCCGATGTTCAACGGCGCGGTCATCGGACGCGCGGCGGATTTGGATTTTCGGAGTTTTGCGGCCGCGGTGGAAGGGTTGGATGGCGGCGTGGTCCTGTCGATCGGTTCGGCGATCATGGGGCCGCAGGTGTTCGAGAAAAGCCTGAGCTGCGTGAATAATTTGCGTCTCCAGGCGCGGCGTCCCATTGTCTGCGATCACAGCATTTATGTGGTCGATATCCAGGACGCGGGGAATTGGGATTGGGCGCACGGGGAGCCGCCGAAGACCAACCCGGCTTACTACCTGCGCTTCTGCAAAAGTTTTTCGCGCATGGGCGGAGCGATGCAATATGTGTGCGGCGACAATGCGACCTTTGTCCACCATCTTTACTGTGCGCTGGCATCCAGGCCGCCGCGCTCGTGCTCCAGTGCATCCACAAGTTCTCGGTGATTCTGTCCTCGTAGCGCAGAGTTGCACTCTGCCGTAGCGCAGAATTGCATTCTGCGAACCGCCGACCAGTCCACGGACCTGGAAGCTTGCCGACGCCATGCCGATTACAACTCGGCGATACAGCAGATTGGAAATCTGCGCTATGGCCACCGACAACTTGCGGATGCAACGCTCGTGCTCCTAACTAATCCTAATCGTGTCTTTTGGGTTCTGCGCTCGGAACTGCGAAGTCATTTCCTCTCCGCCGCCTTCAGCAAGAAAATAAATTCAAAAAGGAGAAGCCCGAACCGTGTACTGAGAAATGGGCGAAGGATCGAAATGACGATCCCCAGCCGAACCGAAAACGATACTGGCCTTAAACCCAAGTCACGATAGCATCCGACCGGATTGCCACAGCGCCACCATTGCCAGCCCAGGTCAACCTATGCCCGGCGACTCAACTGGAATATCGAGGAGGAGCCCGATTTCCGCCGGTTCCTTAAACTTTCGGAAATCTCCGAGCCGACCAAAATCTTCGTCCTTGCGGATGAACACCCGGATTTCATCAACGACGGAAATTTCTTTGTGCATCCGGTGGACCGCTCCCATTGGCATGACGTGCCGGCTTCGCACCACGGCGGGGGCGGCGGGGTTTCGTTCGCCGACGGCAGCGCTATCGTCCGGCATTGGCGGTTTGGGCCCATGTTAACCAAAGTCAGCAACACCCCTCGGTACGTGACGGCCGTAGAACCCAAAGCCAACGACAAAGCCGGTTTGCGGTGGTTGATGGAAAGAACGTCGATCAGGAAATAAGTTCAGACCACCTCGTCTGCGTGACATGATCCCCATGCAGCCATTCGTGCACTTCGTGCGCCAGATTTTTGGCTTTCAGGAAGGCCACGCCAGGCTCAGGCACGATGAACTGGCCGTCGGGAAGACTCACGACGCGGCCACGTCGCGCCAGTTCATAGTAGGCTTGCACAGCCACTTCGCGCGATGGGAAGGAAATCCTGCGAATCGCATACATCGCACGATCGACGCGAGGGGTGAGTTGTCAAGGCGCTCAGGTCCGGTTGGGTGCGATCTAAAGTGCCGGTCAGCGACCCCGCTTGACTTCCCTCTCTCCCCGCGGGGAACGAGTAGGGAGAGAGCTGGAGAGAGGGGTTTCTTGGAAACAGGAGAAGCGAGCCAACGCACCTCCTCTCCCCGGCCCTCTCCTCCCTTCGGGAAGAGAGGGGGAAGACTCCGGCGAATTCCTCTTTCGTCCGGCGAAGCAGGACGCCTCTTGGCTCCAGATAGCCAGCACGGTTGATCAGGACTTCTCAGCCTACTCCGTTTGGTCGATTGGCCACAGAGGCCGCAAAGATCACAAAGAAAACGCGGCAAAGATTCCCATCCACCAAGTGAAGGCACCCAGCAATTCTCATTTTGGCCGCACGTAGTCCCGGCTTGAGCCGGCCCAGGCAGGAAGACTGCCAAAGAACCGGTTAAAACCGTGACTACGTGCGGGTCATTTTTCAACGCCAGAGCCAAAATGAGAATTGCTGGAAGGCACCAGTGGGAGCTTGCTGTTCTGTGTGATCTCTGTTCTTTGTGACTGCACTGTTTTTTTTCAAGATGAAGACTCCAACTTCCAGCGGTCTCGCCGGAGCCGTGCACAAAGCGGCGCAGATTTGCTGCTTTCTCACGATCGCCGTGCTCGCAATCAGTGTCCGCGTCCGGGCCCAGACCGACGTGCCCGCAAAGATTCTCCCCAACTCCACGCCTGCGCCCGGAGGCATAAAACTTTCCTGGCCGAGTTATCCCGGCAGGATGTACGACATCTGGACCACCAGCGATCTCACCCAGCCTTGGATCGCCACAAACCTTCCGTCCATTAAAGCGAGGTCCACTGTCGCGGAACTGACGGCAGGAACCGAACTGGACCAACGCTTTTATCGGATTCGTGAGCGGGCCGTTCCACCCGGCAACACTAACGCGATTACCGCCGCGGCGATCGCCGAGATGGAGAAGGTCATCGGTCTGACGTTCACTGCCAGCCAGCGCAGCCAGATGCTGCAATCGCTGAACAGTTCAGCCTACAGCAGCCGCCGGGCTTATGAAGCCATGCGCAAAGTCCAGTTGATGAACAGCGCTCCACCCGCGCTCGTGTTCGATCACCGCCCAACTGGATTCGTGATGCCTCGCGAACAGCGTCCGATCGTCTGGAGCTCGCCGCGGCTCGCCATAGCTCCCACCAATCCCGCCGACATTGCCTTCGCGTCGTTGCTTGATCTCGGCGAATGGATTCGGACGCGTCAGATCACTTCCACCGAGTTGACGCGGCTTTACCTGGATCGCCTCAAACGCCATGACCGGACGCTGCAGTGCGTCGTCACGCTGACGGAGGAACTCGCTCTCGCCCAGGCTGCTCGCGCCGATGCGGAAATCGCGGCGGGCAAATATCGCGGACCGCTGCATGGAATTCCTTACGGGCTGAAGGACCTTTTCTCAACCCGGACTTACCGCACGACCTGGGGTGCGGCGCCATTCCGCGATCAAGTGATCGATGAAGATGCGACCGTTGTGCGCAGGCTGGAAGAAGCCGGCGCCGTGCTGGTGGCCAAAACGACGCTGGGCGCGATTGCCGCCGGTGATGTCTGGTTTGGCGGCACGACGAAGAATCCCTGGAATACGAACGAAGGCAGCAGCGGTTCATCGGCCGGTTCGTCTGCCGCTGTGGCCGCCGGCTTGGTTGCATTCGGCATTGGTTCGGAAACGGTGGGTTCGATTGTCTCGCCGGCCACGCGCTGCCGTGTGACTGGTTTGCGCCCGACCTTCGGTCGCGTGAGCCGGGCGGGCGGGATGACCTTGAGCTGGTCGATGGACAAGGTCGGGCCGATTTGTCGGACGGTCGAGGATTGCGCGATGGTTTTCCAGGCCATCCACGGCTTGGATTCGAAGGACGCCTCCACCGTTGATGTGCCTTTCAACTACTCGGCGGAGCTGAATCCAAGCGACTCGCGGATCGGTTATCGTGGCAGCTTCGTGAGCGCCGCTATTCTCGAGCGTCTGGCTCGAATTACCGCTCGGACCAATCTGGTCAGCATCGGATTGCCGAACTCGCCGATCGACGCGATCTCCACAATTCTCGATGTTGAAGCCGCCACGGCCTTTGAGGAACTCACGCGCACCGGCGGCGACGTCTATCTTCCTGAATTTTGGGGGAACACATTCCGCGTGGCGCGCACCGTGCCCGCTGTCGAGTATCTCCAGGCGGACCGGCTGCGCCGGAAACTTGGTGAAGCCATGCACGAGTTGCTGAAGACGGTGGACCTTTACGTGACGTCCGGCGTGGATGACATAAACCTGACCGCCAACAATCTCACCGGCCATCCCTGCGTCGTAGTTCCGAACGGCAGCGGCACGAGCCTGACGTTTGTGGGTCAACTGTATGACGAAGCCCGGATTCTCGCTGTGGCAAAGGCCTACCAAGACGCCACGAACTTCCATACCAACCGGCCGGCGGCCTTCCTGAGATGATGCGCGCCCATGGATCTGAGAGGACTGCCGCACTCCAAGACGCCGGCGCGTGAGATCAGGCGCTTCTCAGTTCATGGCCGCAATCCCGGATTCTCGAACCGTGGAGTTCCTCATGAAGCTTCCTGAGGAGGGCAAGGGCCAATCCAATGAGCACAGCATTTCAAAGAATCTTTGCATTGCGATGCATCGACTTTGGCTCCCCCATTTGCGTTGAAATCCTGTCTTTACGTTTAGACGTCTAACGTAAAGTTGGCCTGCATGATTGATCGGCCCCATTGGATGGCCCGGTTGTACGCCGCCTGGAAGCAAACACCGGTCGTGTGGCTCTGCGGAGCGCGCCGGGCCGGCAAGACCGTCCTCGCCAAATCGCTGCCGGACGCGGAATACCTCAACTGCGATTTGCCGGCCGTGGCTGAACGCTTGCGGGACCCCGAGAGTTTTTGTCGCGCCGTGAGGGAGAGTAACCGGCTTGCTGCCTTGCCAAGTCCTGTGTGAACCATTAATTGTGACGCGATGAGCCTAGCCATCGACAAGGGTTCGGAGCCGGCAGCGGTCACCGTGCCGCCGTTGGAAGGGGGCGACGGGCTCACACGCGCAGAGTTTGAGCGGCGTTACCAGGCGATGCCCCACGTGAAGAAGGCGGAGCTGATCGAAGGAGTTGTCTATATGCCCTCACCCGCGAGGATCAAAAAACATGGCGTGCCCCAGAGTGGAATCGTTGGATGGCTGCTGTTTTATGCGGCGCATACGCCCGGTGTCGAAGTCGCCGACAACGCCACTGTTCGTCTCGATTTGGACAACGAGCCCCAGCCGGATGTCTTGCTGAGAATCCTTCCGGAAGCCGGCGGGCAAACGAGCGACAGCGCCGATGACTACGTCGAAGGCGCGCCCGAACTCGCCGCCGAAGTGGCCTCCAGCAGCGCCTCATACGATTTGCATCAGAAGAAGCACGCTTACCGTCGAAATAAGGTGCGCGAGTACTTGGTCTGGGTGACTGAGGAACCGCGTCTTCATTGGTGGGAACTGCGCAACGAACAATATCTGCCTCTGGAACCCGACGCCCAGGGCATCATCAAGAGCGGTGTCTTTCCGGGACTGTGGTTGGACGTCGCGGCGTTGCTGCGGAAGGATTTTGCGCGAGTCCTGGAGATCGTGGCTCAGGGAGTGGTCTCGGGTGAGCATAAGACATTTGTGGCTCAATTGGGCGAAGCGCTCAAACGGAAGTGACGAAGCAAAAGGGGGCTGGCGCAAATTCCACGAATTGTCGCGGATTTCCGAAAAGTTGGAGCGCTATTATCGGTACGGGGTCACAGCGGAGACAATCGCCGCGTACACCTCCTCAATCGATTTGCCGCCATTGACGGTAATGAGTCTTCCGGTTTGCTCGAAATGCTGGAGCAACGGCTCAATTCCTCTTTGGAAGACTTTGACCAGCGTGCTGATCACGCCGGGGTGGTCTTCATCGAGATGCCGGAGCCATTGCCCGGCGCATTTCTGCTTCGGACAATTCTTAAAAGGGGAGTAAACCGTGTGAAATTCCTCGCGGCACAGTTTGCAAACTCGCCGCCCCGATAAGCGCTGCACGACCACCTCGTCCGAAACATCGAGGTAAATGACCGCATCGAACTTTCGGCCCATCTCTCGAAATATCTCCTCCAAAAACGCCGCTTGGAAGGTGGTCCGGGGAAAGCCATCAAAGATGATCCCCTTGCCGGGCGTAGTGGTCCAAATCCATTCCTCAACCAGCCCGTTGACGATGTCATCCGGAACCAACTCTCCGCGCTGAACGTATTTGTCAGCGACGAGACCCAAAGGGGTGCGCAGTTTCATTCCATGACGAAAGGCATCTCCAGTGGAAAAGCTCACCAGATTAAAGTCACTGGCCAACCGGCCGGCCTGCGTTCCTTTTCCGGCGCCTTTGGCCCCCACAATCGATAGATTCATGCGTGCCGACAAAGCCTCGGTTCGGAAGTGTTCCGCAATCGAAATGATCCGAGTTGCATTTGATGCGGTCGCGCTTTGCTGGACGACAACCTACCGCACAGGATTTTTGAGAAGCAAGCTTTTTGTGCGTATCTATGAGTATTTCGCCCTATCGCGTGATCGGTTGGGAAATGCGGAGGTAAGCGAACAGGTCGCGGAGTTGCGTCTCGTTCAAATCGTCCAGCAAGCCTTCCGGCATCAAGCTTCGTCCCATCGGTTGAATGTCCTTGATCTCCGCGGCGCGCACCGGGATGTCTTCGCCTTCCAATCCACGCAGGACGGTCACCTGATTGTCGCGGTCGGCCAGGAAGCCGCTGAGGCTGCGGCCATCTTTCGTCTCGACGAGAAAGTATTGGTAGCCTTCGCGAATCTCGGCGTTCGGATTGGCGATGCTCGTGAGCAGGGTGCTGAGGTTGTCGCGCTGGTAATGGGTCAGGTCCGGCCCGACATTGCCGCCTTTGAAGAAGAGTTTGTGGCAGTTCCCGCACCGCTCCAGGAAGAGCGATTCGCCGGAATAAGGATTGCCCGTGCCGCGTTTGAGAATGCCTTCCACCGTCGCGATGCGCTTCTGAAATTCCGGCGCGACAGACGCAGCGTTGGGGAACAGCCGCGACAGACGATCGTTCACGAGTTGGTCGCGGTGCGCGCGCATTCGGTCCACCACGTCGCCCGGCACTGACGAAGGGGCAACGCGGCCGGACTGGACTAACTCAAGGAGATTCAAGCTCCATCGCGCGCGGCTGGCCAACAGCGCGAAGGCCGCGGTGCGCAGTTCGTCGGAAGACTTGGGCGCCCAGGCGGCGATCTCCGAACCGATGGAAGCGTCTTCGTAAGCACCGAGAGCTGCCAGCGCCGCTTTGCGCAGCGGATTCTGTTTCTCGTTAGCGGCGACGGAGAGGAGAACGGAGACCGCTCCATTCGGACGAACCTCTCCGAGCGCACGCGTGAACAGCAGACGATCTTCGAGTTTCGCCTTCGGATCGCCGACGATTCTGGACGCTTCCGCCACGGCCGCGGCATCGCCTCGGCGAACCCGGACGATCAAGGGTGACTGCCCGATCGCGTCGATGGCGGCCACCAATTCGTCCGGCAAACCCGCCATGGCGCGGCCTCGGTAGGCTTCTTCAAAGCCTTTCATCAGTTGCGCGGCATGGCGGGGAGCGGGAGCCAGCCGGAGCAATTGCGCGCAGGTGAGCAAATCCTGCCGGCGGCCTTCCAGGGCGTAGCGGCGCATCAAACGCGGGACGATATGCTCGAAGACCATCGGGCGATCCCAGAACTCTGCGGTTTTGAAAAGACCGAGAATTTTGTCGCGGCTGTTGGAGGCGTGCGCTTCCAGGACCCACCAACACATGAGCGGCTCGTAAGGGTCGTTCAAGTCTTCCTGGTGTTCGAGGAGCCTGGCAACCAGCAGGAGGGCCTGGCGCGCGGACAAACGCCGCGCCGTCGCGGCCAATTGTGAGCGGACTTCGGCGTCGGGCTCTTGTTGGGCTTGTTCGAGGATAGAAGTGAAGAGTTCGACAGGAAGTTCGCCGGAAGAAGATTGCCGCGAGGGCGCGGCAATCGACACGCGAGGGCGCGTGTGGTCCCCCGGCAAACCGAGTCCTGGATTCGTGCCCCAGATGTCTCCGGCGAGACGCGCGGCCCACATGCGGACCGGCGCGTAGGAATGTTTAAGCGCCACCGACGCTGTGGCCTGGTCCAAACCAACGGATTGGTGCAACCCCCAGAGCGCGCACAGAGCGGCCAGGCCCTTTTCCTCGGCGATGAGCCGTTTCAACTTCGCGGGCGCGGCCGGATCTTTCCGCTCGCCCAGCAACCGGACGGCGGTGTGGCGGTGCCATTTGTTCGGGTGCGCGAGCAACGCGATGAGTGGGTCGGTCGCTTTGTGCTCCAGGTTCGTGTCCCGTTCCAGCGGGCGATTCTTGCCGCGCAATCGGTAAATCCGTCCGGTCGTGCGGTCGATCTCATTCTGATAATGCTGGCCGTGGGCGATGTAATACTCGTAGAAGTCCGCAATATAGAGCGAACCGTCGGGCGCGTTCGCGATATAGACCGGGCGAAAGGCCACGTCGCTGCACGACAGGACCGAGGCTATGTCGGTGGTCTCAAACGAGGCGCCGAGCACGCGGCGTTCGCTGGCGATCACGTCGTTGTGCAACGGATCGAGCGAGAAGAACATCCCCGTGTATTTGAAAGGAAACGCCGTGCCTTCCGCCACGGCCGCAAAATGGGAGAATCGCGGAATCGTGGAATCGGATTTGATCATGGGCAATTGGCCGAACGTGTAAGGATTGCGCGGCGGGCCGAACTTCCCGGGATCGAATCCTTGTTTGAGGTAGAAGCCGCCTTGCACGTAGTGCCAGCCGCGCGTGGTTCCGCCGTTGTGTCCGGAGAAAATGCGACCTTGCGCATCGACTTCCAGGCCGAACGTGTTGCCCGATCCTTCGGCGAAAATCTCGTAAGCGCGCGTCTCCGGATGATACCGCCAGACCATGCAGCCCTCGAACGGCACGCCCGGCGCGTCCGGCGGATCAAGCCCGGGACGCGTGACGCGGCTCGATGTCGTGCTGCCTTGCGCGCCGTAAAGCCAGCCATCCATGCCCCACACCAGGCCGTTGGCGACCGAATGCGTGTCCTCGAAATTGAATCCCTGCAAATGAACCACGGGCGGGCCGTCGGGCACGTCATCGAAATCCTGGTCGGGATAGAACAGCAGATACGGCGTGTGCATCACCCAGACCCCGCCGCGCCCGCGCAAAGCCGCGTTGCCGAGATTCAGGCCGTCTTGAAAGACCTTGTGCTGGTCAAACTGGCCGTCGCCATCGCGATCCTCGTGGATGGAAATGATATCGCGGCCCCGGTCATGGTTCGGCGGAGCGGGAGGGACTCGGTCATAGTGAGCACGGTAATATTTGTCGCGGCTCAGCATCTTCAATCCGGCGGGGTAGGGATATTGCCGGTATTGGGTGACCCAAAGCCGTCCGCGCTCGTCGAAGCTGAGATAAACCGGTTGCGCGACGAGCGGTTCGTGCAGGAGTTGTTCGACCACGAAATCGTCGGCGGTTTTCATCTTCGCGAGCGATTCGGTTGGCGGCAAGCGGTCGCCGGTGACGACCTGGGCCGCCTCGCCCAGCGTGCGGTTCGATTCGCGAAATTTGTCGAATGCGGTGTCAGCCGGTTTGTTTGCGAGCGATCCCCCCAGCCAGTTGGTGCTGTCGCCCAGACGAAACTGCCACGGCCCTTCGAAGACGCTTTCCATGAAATAATCCATGATGAACGGCGCGTCGCCCAGGAAGCCGCCGGGACCGGAGGCGTTATAGACAAGGATGGCAATCTCGTTCCACTCGCCTTTGCGCAGCGTGCCCACGGGCACTTTGTGGCGATGAATCAGGCTCCGGCCGCTCTGGAAGTTCGGCGGGAATTGTCCGCCCGCGCCGATTCTCTTTCCGTTGACATAGACTTCGTGCGCGTCGGCGAGATCGCGGATGTTGATGGTCACGGATTCTTCGAACAGATTGCGTTCGTGCTTGGTGAAAAAGCTGTCGGAGGGCTTCAGCCACGTTCGATACCAGGCGAAACCGTCGTAGGTTCTCGCGGCGGGCGGCCCGTTGGTTTCCCAGGCGCCGGGGACAAGGATAGTCTGCCAGTCGGTTGAAGCCGGCTGCGCGATCGTCACGCTCTGGACAAACCCAAGGAAGCATGCGGCGAGGAAATCAGGGCGGAGCATAATCGCAAGATTGTGAAAGCACGGAGTGGTTATCAAGAAAGATCAAACTCTCGTCTAACAGGGGTAACGAGGCTCAAATCTCTTTTGAACTCAAAACCGCTCACTGCTGCCAGAGCAAAAAATGATGCGTCTTTGCCAAGAAAGGTACAGTCGAATTTAGCCCGCCTGACGCAATTTCCATTCACCAGTTCGCGGATTAACCTCTACTGAGAAACAACTGGGAGAACTGAATTATGACGACACTGCCAAAAACATTACTCATCCTCTCGGTCGCCGGATTTGCGGTTTCTCTAACGGGTCCGGGCGCGGAGTTCGCGTGCGGGGTTATCAAGCCGCTCAGCGCGATCAGTTTCATTGTCTTCTATATCACCCAACTCCTGGCGAAGGAAGTTGAAGCTTACGACCGAGAACAGCACGCCAAACTGGGCTGGATGCACGCCGGCGCGACAGTCACCGGCTCCGGCGCCGCCTCGACCAATGGCCGCCGCTCACCCTCTCTGGCGGGCGCTGGGGCTAAATAAATAGCAGTTGCCGCCTCAGTCAGTACTGCCGAAACTCGCCGCCGATTTTGGACGGCGGTGGCAGAGCGCAGCGCGACACCTCATTTGGGACCCTCGTAGCGCGGCCAAAGCGGTGTGGCGCTTCGCTTCCCGCCGCAGTCCAAGAGGTTTTGGCTGAGGCATCACCTCACCGGCTACTTTCTTCGCGACGCGGCTGGGAGGGAATTGCTACGCTCGCTCAGAGTCAGGGCGTTTTGAAAGCAGGGCAGGCATCTTGCCTGTATTTACAGCGTTGGTAGGGACGGATTCCACTCTGTCCCTGATTAATCCTTTGAGGCGTCTCTTGAAGGGAGAGACGGACAACGGAAAAACCGGGAGCCTCCGTTGGCCCATCGCCTCTTCCTGGGTGGCGGTCTGCCTGAAGGCTTGATCGGGGACGGAGTGGAATCCGTCCCTACCACGCTATCCACGTATGAAGCCTGCCCTACCGTGAAAATAACATGGGCGATCTGAGCGAGTTCTCGTTGCCGGTCCAGCTTTTCCTTCGGGCTTATCCGTGGCGCCGAATTAATCCAGTGCCCTGGACGCCGCTCGGGAAGCCGCTGGACCAGTGCCGGCTCGCGCTGGTTTCCAGCGCGGGCTTTGTGTTGCCGGATCAACCGCCATTCGACGGCGCGATCAAAGGAGGCGATCCAAGTTTTCGGGAAATCCCGGGCAACATTGAGATCAAAACTCTCCTCGACACCCATCGCAGCGAATCCTTCGATCACTCCGGATTGCGCGACGATCCAAATCTGGCTTTTCCGCTGGATCGCGTGCGCGAGCTCGCGTCCTCCGGCCGGATCGGCTCTGTGAATCGGCGGCACATTTCGTTCATGGGTTCCCTCACCGCGCCCGGGCGATTCATGCGGGACGCCGCGCCGTCGATAGCGCGTTTGTTGAAGGAAGACGCGGTGGATATCGCGCTGCTGGTGCCGGTCTGACCGATGTGCAATCAGGCCGTGTGCCTGGTGGCAGGGGAGTTGGAACGGCAGGGGATCGCGACCATCGCGATCCCGCTTCTTCGTTTCGTTGCGGAAAAAGTGCGGCCGCCGCGCGGCTTGTGTGTGCCCTTTCGCCACGGCTATCCGCTGGACGCACCCAATGCTCCCCAACGCCAGCACGCCGTGATCGAAGCGGCGCTGCGGCTTCTGGAAGACGCCGCTTTGAAGCCACCGGCCCTGGTGGACTTCAAACCGAGTTAGTCCCATTTCAAATTTGAAACCTGAGACTTGAAATCCGAAGCGAAGCTCCAAAGCTTCCAGCCTCTTGTCGCCTCGCGAACTTCTGTTAGGCTTTCCTCGTGAGTTTTGTCGCTGAATTCGATCGGTTGGAGTTGCCGGCGCTGGTGGAACGGTCCCGAACCGCTGGAATCGCGGCCGTGCGCGCGAGTCTGGAATCGGCCAATCCGTCGCTGCCGGACTTTGCCCATTTGATTTCTCGGGCTGCGTCGGAGCTGCTGGAACCGCTTTGCCAGCGTTCGCAACAGTTGACCCAGCAGCGTTTCGGCCGCGTGATTCGTTTTTTCGCGCCGCTTTACCTTTCCAACGAGTGCATCAACAACTGCAAATATTGCGGATTTTCGCGGGACAATCCGATCCTTCGGGTCACTTTGTCCGTCGAAGACGTGTTGCGCGAGGCGCAGTCGCTGAAGGAACAGGGTTTCCGGAATATTCTGCTCGTAGCCGGTGAGCATCCCAAATTTGTGTCCCGAAGCTATCTGGCGGATTGCGTGCGCGTGCTGCACGGGGAGTTTCCGAGCGTGTCGCTGGAGGTCGGCCCGATGGAAACGGAGGATTACGCGCCTCTCGCGGCGGCGGGCGCCGAGGGATTGGTGGTCTATCAGGAAACTTACGATCGCGCCGTGTACGCCGCGATGCACACGGCCGGGCCGAAACGGGATTTCAATTGGCGGCTGGAAACGCCGGAACGCGCCTACCGGGCAGGCTTTCGACGCCTGGGGATTGGCGCCCTCTTCGGATTGGGCGACTGGCGTTGGGAAGCGCTCGGCGTGGCGGCGCATGCGCAGTATTTGCTGCGCCACTGCTGGAAAGCGCAACTCACCATCTCCGTGCCGCGCTTGCGTCCCCATGCCGGCGAATTCGAGCCGCTCACGCGCATCAGCGACCGCGAGCTGGTCCAGCTTGTGTGCGCGTTCCGGCTGATGTTTCCGGACGTGGGACTGGTGCTTTCGACCCGCGAATCGGCCCGGCTGCGCGATGGCTTGATTCCATTGGGGATTACTCTGATCAGCGCCGGAAGCCACACCGAGCCCGGCGGCTACACCGGCGCGGGCCAGGAGAAAATTCATCGCACCGAACGGGGGCGCATTGTGGCGCTGGCGGCGAACGCGAGCGAATGGGCCGCTGCCAACGGCCAGGCCCCGCGCGCCACGGGCCAGTTTGACATTTCCGATTCGCGCCCGCCTCGTGAGGTGGCCGAACTGGTCCGCCGCCTGGGCTACGAACCGGTGTGGAAAGACTGGGATGCCGCGCTGACCGCGGCTTGAGTAAGTTCAGAATACCATGCCCTCGACCCATGAACCCGGTAGGGCGAGTCCGTCCCGGCGAGCCACTCGACGCGCTTGGAACACGTCCGTCTCGGCTCGCTGGGGACAGGCTCGCCCTACCGTCAGGTTAATGAGAGGCCTGCTTTTGCTCCTGTGACCACCGCGGCATGACTTCCAATTGCGTGATCGCCAACGGCCGGGAGGTGGCGGCTCAGTTGCCCTGCACGATCGAAGCCTTCTTGCTTGCCCAGAATCTTTTGCCGCGCAGCGTCGTCGTGGAACACAACGGCGAAGCGGTCGCTCCGTCGGAATTCCCAACGCGCCAATTGTCCGCAGGCGACCGGCTGGAGATCGTCAAGGTTGTCGCCGGAGGGTGACCCGCAGATGATTCAGGAATCGAGTCAAAGGAGCACGGGCAGCTTGCCCGTGAGTTTTTCAAAATCTTGCCGTGCCACCGCGCGAGCAAGCTGCCCGCGCTCCTTCTTGAATCAGCCGTCGAGGGTGACTCGCCTCATTTGAAGTGTTGTTGCTTAATTCGGCGGATGCGGTTAAGAACACGCTGCACCTCGGGCCAGGCTGTTCCGAAAGCCGGATGACAGCTTGAGAAGAAAGCGAAATGAAGAAAATTCTGCTGATTGACGATGATCCGGTTTTTCGGAGCACGCTGACCCGTTTGCTGAGTGGCCGAGGCTGGAGTGTTATCGAGGCCGAAGACGGCGAGAAAGGTTTGAAGCTCGCCGCCGAACAATTGCCCGCCGTCGTCGTATGCGACTTGCGGATGCCTGGCTGCAATGGCTTTCAGGTGATTCGGTTTATCCAGGGACATCGCGGCGGGCTTGCCTCCACGAAAATCATCGTTACGACCGCCAATTCCTACGCGTCGGACCGCCAGAACGCCCTAGAAGCCGGCGCCAGCGCCGTCCTGGTCAAACCGATCATCGCGTCGGAACTGTTCAAGATTCTGGATGGCATGGCGCAAAATGAGCAAACCGAGTCCTCCCCGGAGGCCCAGCCGAGCGCTTCGAGCGCGCAGAAGACCAAAATCAAGTTCTGGGGAGTGCGCGGTTCCTTGCCAACGCCGGGGCCGAGCACGGTGCATTACGGGGGAAACACTTCCTGCATCGAAGTGCGCGCTGACGGCCAGATCATTATTCTGGACGCCGGCACCGGCATTCGCCCGCTGGGCATGCAACTCGCGTCGGAATTCAAGGACAAGTCCCTGGAATTGACGCTCCTCATGACGCACACGCACTGGGACCATATCCAGGGCTTCCCGTTCTTCGCCCCCGCTTATGACCCGAAAAACGTGGTCCGAGTTCTCTCGTATGAAGGCGCTCGCCGAGGATTGGAGGCGACGCTTTCCATCCAGATGGAAAGCCCTTATTTCCCGATCAGCATGCAGCAAATGCCGGGCAACATCACCATCCAGGAACTCAAGGGCCTCTCCTTCAAAATCGGGAATGTGAAAGTCGAAGCCGCCTTCGCCAATCATCCCGGCGTTTGCGTCGGCTACCGGCTGTTCACCAGCCACGGGTCCCTCACGTACCTGCCCGATAACGAACTGTTCGGGCGGTTGAAAAGCCAGTCTGCCGGCACGCCGGTCGACAGCGTCGCGGATGCGCAAAAATTCGCCCGAAACCAGGATCGGAAGCTTTTGGAATTCATCAAAGCGTCCGACGTCACGATCATGGATTCGCAATACGATGATGTGGAGTACGCGCGGCACGTTGGGTGGGGGCATAGTTGCGCTTACGATTCGGTGGCGCTCGCCGTCGAAGCCGGCGTAAAGAATTTTTTCCTGTTCCATCACGATCCCAGCCACAGCGACGAGAAAATCTCGGAAATGCTCGCCAAATCGCGCGAGGTCGCGGCCCGGCTCGGCGGCCAGACGAAGGTCGAAGCCGCGCGCGAAGGGTTCGAGATCGAGTTGGGTGTTTAGAGCCTGTCTGACACCCTCTAAGCATTTTTAATCGCTTTGCCTACCCAGAATTGGGGGTTGTCCCGATTGTTCCCTCCAAGGATTGCGTCTAGAGTGCTGGCCATGGAAAAATCTCTCGCACAATTGATCGCGCGCGATGCGTCCGAGCAGGACTCGGAATTCACTGTCGTCATCGTGTACCAGGACTTTCATTGCGGGTTGCGCGCCGCGCAGCTTTACGAACGCATCACCAAACAATTCGTCCAGGACTGCCGCTTTCAGCTTCACCTCTGGAAATCGGACATCCTGACGCTCCCGGCGATGGTCCAATCCTCGTCCGAGATCGCCGCCGCGGCGGATCTGGTGATCTTTTCGCTGGATGCGGCGAGCGAGATTTCCTCCCGATTAAAGAGCTGGATCGAGAAGTGGGTTGAAGGCAGAAGCGAGCGGGATGCGGCGTTGGTCGCGTTGTTCAGCCATGTCGGCGAGCCGGTGAGCGGACTGGCGGCGGCGCGCGCTTATCTCAACGACGTGGCCCGACGCCGAAAGATGCAATTCATAACCGATCCCGGAGAAGCGCGCCAGGATCTGGCCGTGCCGTTGCTCGATCCGGCTCCCGCTCCGACCGCTACGCCCGCGTCGTTGCCCGAACAAACCGGGCACCAACGGGATGCCTACGCGCACTGGGGTCTAAACGAGTAGAATCACGCCGATCAAATCAGAACTTCCTCCACGCTCCTTCGAGGCGTGGGCCTCACGTCAGAGCCGTAACCCAGCCGCAAGATCAACTGGGGAAAGCCAGGCCGGCCAATAATGTGCGGCAACTGGAGCCGGGTCACAGGTAACTCAATCGGTTGGTTCAGAAAGGATGCCCAGACTTCTGCGGCGCGCGCCCGCAACAAGACCCGCGCCAGAGCCTGTCCTGCCGCAAGCCAGTCCTGCGGTTCGTCCTCATCCGTCCCCAGCACGGCAAGCACGGGCGAGTGGGCGGCGATGTCCCGGTCCTTCGCGGCCTGCCCTTCCCCCAGGTTGAACGTTCGCAACGCCACCGGGCCGTCGGCGGACAGAAGATCCGTCAGACTCAGCGCAAATCCCGGGATGCCGTCATGGCTGGCGCTTTGCGGCGGGCGCAACCACGCGGCAAGTTCCCGTCGAAAGTGTTTGTTGGCCCACTGCCTCCGATCGGCGACGGCGATCAGATCCGCCAGTCCGTAACGGGTTTCGGGGGATCGCAGCGCATAAAACCACGCGCCTTCCTCTGCCGCACATCGCTCCAGGGCGTCGATCAAATCACCGGGCACGGGATCGTCGCTGAACGCCTGTCGATTGGTCCGCCGTTTCAACACCGCATGGAACATCGCGTTATCTCCAGCCGAGCCTTCGCCTTTCAGTCCCACGCGGATTCGCGCCAACAAATCGCGGTCTTCGGAATCCGGCAGAATCTCCACCGTTCCCAGGTAAGCGAAATGCCGCAACGCAACCTTCAAGTGCCCCAGCGCCGCGCCGCAACTGATGATCAACTCGCGATCATCGGGATCGACCACGCGCAGCGAGCGCGTCCGGTCCGCATACAATTCCACGACGTTGGTGTGGACCCGAAACAACCAGGGCTGCGAATTGTGGCTGGACGGCGCGAGCACGGCATAGCGCAACAGAAACTCCAATTTCTCCGCGCAGGTGCCGGTATGAGGGAAATCGTCCGCCGAAACGTTCCAGGGATCGAACTTCGCTTCGCTGCTCATGCCAGGCTCCGTTTCCTGAAGGACTGACGCCGCGCGCGTCGCTGCGGTTCACGACACTCGGAATTTGACTTCGTCCACACCAAACGGTCGTGCGTCACGCTTTCGCCCGCTCAACGTTCGTTGCCAAAGACTGCGCGGAATTCGTCTCCTCGGAGAAACGGAGCTTCTCTTGCTCAATTCTCGAGCTCGGCCCGCGGCACGCTGAAAAGCCGGCTCGAGGGTCCCAAGTCTTCCGGGAGGAAATAGACCGTCTGTTCCAGAACCGCCATCCCTTCCTGGCCAAGTTCAACGCGGTGCCGGACGGGCAATGCGACTGACTTCTGTCGGAATTCGGATTCCAGGAAGCCGCCAAACGTGATCCACCGGCTTTGCGGCGGCTCGGCCGTGCCTCCCGGCGTGCGGAACAGGCCCGAGGCAAAAAGATGGTCGCCCTGGAACTTCCAGTCCTGCACGGCCAATCCGGCTCGCCCATCAGTCCCGCTGACAACTCCCAGTCCGCGTTCGGTGAGCGCGGAACCTTTCAGCGTGCGTTGCAGGCGTCCGTGGAAATCCCAGACGTAAACCGCCTCGGTGTCCCAGTTAGCGCCAAGGACCAATTTGTGTTCCGGGTCCACGGCCACCGCTCCGATGTGATCGTTCACCTCGAACTGGAAATCTGGCTCCAGCGCCTGGCCCGGGATCAGTCGGACAATTGGAAAAGCGCGAATCACGCTGCGCCCTTGCCGCTTGCTCTCCGCCAGTGGAATCCACAGGCGCGTCCCGTCCGACTGCATGCCGCCCGGATGATCGAGGGTCGTCACCATGCCGCGGGGATCGACGGGAGTGATGTCCCAGACATCCCAGTCGGCGCGTGCGGCGTCAGTTCGGAGCAGCAGGGCTCGCTTCGGCAAGACGTCGTCGCGCCGTGCGGTCACGTAAAACTTGGCGCCGAGAACTTCGAGGCCTTGAGTGTGCGCCCGTGCGGGCTGGCCGTTCACCACCAGGGGTGGGAGTTTGATTTCCCGGATCGGCAAATCCTCGGCCCACGACGGATGGGCGTGCAAAACCAGCATCGCGCAAGCGGCGAAGAACGGGTGTTTCCAGGGAACGGTCGTGGACGTCGTGAGCCTCATGGAACTTGGTGGCGAGAGCCGGAATTGAACCGGCGACACAAGGATTTTCAGT
>VHCZ01000052.1 GCA_016871535.1 Verrucomicrobiota bacterium | reverse complement strand
TTTTGTCCGTGGCCTGCGTTGGCTCGGTCCTTACAGCCCGCGTTGGGGATGCTCGGACCTCGCCGCCTTGGCCACAGCCAAAATCCCTCGCCGCAGGACCCCGCGCAATTTTCGGACACGCTCTGAGGGTTGGCCGGAACGCCGATGTCCTTCAGCTTGAGCTCGGCGACTTCGACCCCGTGTTGTTTGAGGAAGTTGCCGATGAGTCGGGCAGTAAGGTGGCTCTCCCGGCCGGCTGTGGCCGAATAGACAAGGCTGACTGCGAGGCCCGTGGTTCTCCTGCGCAAGAACCCCGTTCGTGCAGCGAGCGAATTGATCTCCGAGCAGGCGGCACGGGGATCGGCCTTGAGGAATTCGGCCAGTTGCTTGTGCTGCTGGAGGACTTTTTCCAACGGCAGGTTGCTCGCTTTGGCGTAATTGGTGAGCAGGCTGATGCCGACGGTGACGATGTGGAGTTGGGTCATGGTGTTTGCGAATTGGGATTTGCAGGCGGGCGAACGTTGACACGCGATCGGGAGAGGGTTATGCAAATCGAAGTTATGTCTGTTCTGAAGGTCAAGACCAAAGCATTGCGCGGCAAGACGCGCTCGGGCCGGCGTTTGAGCGGTCGCCAACTGGCGTCGATTTTGCAGAGGATGGATACGGCAGAAACTCCGCACGAGCGGAAGCGATTGCGAAGGGAATTCATGCGCGGTTTTTACGGGGACGGTCGCGCGGATCGCCATGCCTAGAATCCGGCGCGGGAATCTTCCTCCCGCATTGTTGGCCCACCTTTTGGATCGTCGAGAGAAATGGTCCATCCCTTACGATCAAATCGCGGCTCTCGCCGATTGGCTTGCGACAGACCCGGAGGTTCCGAACGGAAAATGGTTCAAGGACTTTTCCAGTTTCAAGGTGTGCGGCCATGGGGAGCTGATCAAAACGTTTTTGCCAAAAGGACGACTGCCCGAAGGAGTGGAGGTGATTTGATCCGGACGTTGACGACCTGGACGAGGGCGAGCGGCATTGATGATTTACGATTTGCGATTTGGGATGCGGATTACTCATCGGGCAGACACTTCAGGATTTTCCTTCCGCTTGCTCGAACGCGCGGATCTTGTCGGCGAGTGAATCAACGGTTTCGCCAGCGAAGATTCTCTCGCGCAAGGCGAGATAATCCTCGCCGGAGATCGGGCGGGCAGCCAGAAATTTGGCTACCTTGGCCGGTTCGAGATGTTCGAGCAACACGGTCATGGCTTCATGGATGACCTCTTGTTCGTTGAGAGCTTTGGTGTTCATGGTAATTCGTTGAATTGAAGGACTAACGTCGCAGGGTTCACAATTTTTAGCGATCCGGCGTAACGGCGCGGCAAACGGTCGTCGCACGTCAGGAAATAATCGGCTCGGGCGGTTTCGGCGGCGGCGGCGTGCAGCGCGTCGAGCGGCTTCAGGCCCAGCGCTTCCAGGCCCGTCGCGCGTTGTTGGACTTGTTCGTTCATGGCCTGATCAATCTGACACAACTCCAGCGTTTGCTCCATGTAGCGGCGCCTTTCCGCGTCCGGATTACGGCTGTTTTCGTAACGCAGGACGCTGGAATTGATGAGCGTGATCTCGCCAGCCTGGGCCATGGCCAAGATAGTCACCAGCGCCTCGGTTTCCAGTTTGATGCGTGGCTGAGTCTGGTCATCAAAGGGGCGTTTGATCGCGCTGGTGTCAAGATAGACTTTCACAAGCTGGGCTGGACGGGAGTGCAAACAGCAGGCTGATGCCAACGGTGAGGAGGTGGTGATTCACAGGTTTTGCCGCGTCGGTGTTCGCAGATCGTGACGATTAGCTTCAGCGCCTTCGCAGCACTCGTAGAGCGGGCGCGCCACGACGGGACTCTCGTCCAAGCACTCGCTCAGCGGGGGCTTCGAAGACACAGAGTGCATACTTGTTGTTCGCAGTATTGTTGTCCGTAATGCAAACTGGACGCAGGTAGAGTCCACTGGTTTGCCGTGGCTTGCTTGAGCCAAGAGGACCTGGCTGGTCGCCCAGTTTCCCAGCCGGGAACCTGGGCCTTAGGTCTTCCTTCAGAGTTTGACCTGCGGCTCGAATTGCTTCCTCCCACGAGCTCAAACCTTGCCGATACACGAGAAAGCCGAATCGATGCTTCTTGAGCAAGCTTTCAACTTCAGCCAGTGCTTGAGATGTCAATGGAGATTCCAGGCAGCAAAAGGCACCGACTCCGCGCGTCACGCGCATACCGACAGCACCAAGCGCGAGGAAGGCTTTTAGAGCGTCATCAAAGCCTTGCCGCGCGCCGGGTGGCGGTTGTCGTCGCCAGAGCAGTTGCAGGTGGACTTTGGTGCCGGGCGGCAAGTTGCCGTGCTCGGACCAGCGAGGGCCAGGGCCGGGCTGCCCCTTCTGCTTCCCCGAGACGCTCGCGTAGTGCCACACGTAGGCCTCTGGCGCATTTGGTTCCACCTTTGGCGGGCGCCAAGGGAGTCCGCGCGCGAGTTCTGCAACTCGGACAACGAGGGTGCTGGACCTTCCCTCCTCGCCGGCAATTCCTCCGAATACTTCTTGTTCGTCAGCACGGGTCCCTCCGAACGCACGAAACCACCAGCGGAGTTGACCCCGGATTGCGGGCGCGCGGATTTCGGCACGAGCTTGGTCGGCTCCCGCACAAAAACATGGAGTGATGAATTCAAGCGTGTAGGTCTGCGAGTTCATTGGAGCTGGATGCCCAGACGTTGAAGGATTTGCTGGCCCTGTGGGCGCGAACGAAATGATTGCCAGTAGGGGTTGCTCGTGCGAAGCCGGTGACGTTCGTTTTCGGGGATAATGGCCTCGAAAAGACGGCGCAACTCCTCGACATCTCCAATAGCTGCAAGCTGTGGCAAGATGGCGGGGAAATTCTCGCGAGTGGCGCGCCCGCGCCATTGCCGGATCAGGGGATGTTCGGAAGGCTGCCGGGACGATAGGGTTTCGCCGGTGCCCTGGGTTGGAGGAGCAGCGAGAGAGGCGGGCTTGGGGCCGAACTGGAACCAGCCGTAACCTGCGGCGGTTTTGCCGCCGATTCCAAAAGTTTCGAGCGACTTTTGCAACCACCGACGAGCGAGATTCTCAAGATCATCAACTCCGTTGCCATTAGCCAAGACCACAAACGCGAACTCCGGTTCGCCCACTGCTTTGGTGACCGGGAAGACAATCGGTTCGGGGTTCTCATCGTCGAGCGCGATCTCATGCCCCGGCTCTGCCATGTAATCCATGTAATATTTCTTGTGATGGCAGGTGACCACGTCGAGTTCGATACCCGGGTCTCCATTGCGAGGATAGGCGGGCAGGAAATTTACTGCTCCAGCGAAATTGGGAAGTTGCTTCCATGCAGGTTTGCCCGGCTGGACTGCCACTCCGAAGCGCTGGCACAGTCGTCTCGCGACCTGCTCACGGAGATCGGCCCAGGTCTGCCCGCAGGCTGGCCTGAAGTCGGAGAACCGCTGACCGCGCATGTTGGTTTCGTCGCTCCAGCCTTGCTCGGTCCAGCCAAAAACCAGCGCGACGGCTTCGAGCAGACCGGCCTTTTTGTCCGGTGCCACTTCGGCCAATTCCGCGATGGCCGAGCGTCGGGCACAACCCTTGACTGCGCTGCCAGGGATGAACGGAATTCCACTGATGCGGTCCAGGCACATCCCGCCGTTTTCCAGCACGCCACCTGCAGCATTCAGGACCAGACGAGACTGGAGCCGACCAACGAGAATGCGTTCGGGCTTGCCCGCCAAGCGGTCAATGAACTGCCCCCAGTGGCGTATCTTCTGGGCAAAAAACTGGCCTGTGCGGATGCTTTCGCAGGTCCGGCGACGCCAGTCTGTGTCTTTCTCGCTGTTCGGGAAGTCCACGAATCGCTCCAGTGCCAATGTGCGGGAATGCGCCTTGGAGCGACAAAGCGCCTGCCAGACTTCGCGCGTTTCTTTGCAGGCGTAGATCATGCGGCGAACCTCTTGAGAAAGGTAAGAAACGCCACAGCTTCAGTGGTACACCGCTGGAGGTGATGCGAATCCGACTCGGTTAACTTGTCCCGCAACCCTTCGGCTGTCGGGGGCTTGGGCGCGATCAGATTCTCGCCATCCGGCAGGTTGGCCAAGTGATGAGCGATGGCGGTGGCGATGCGCAGATGCTGCTTCTTTTTTTCGAGGCTGAACGCCAGGGTGGCGAGCAACCCGTTGTTGATGATGAGCGAAGGGTAACCGCTGAGCGCGTCCCCTTCCCCTTCCCCCGCCCGAACTTGCCTAGCCACTGGCGACAGCGCATTGAAGGCGCGGACTTGCTCAAGATTTTTCATTCGCCCACCTCCTTCATTTCCGCGCTGCAGTAGCCCAGTCCAGTCGTCGCGTCCCCGCCGATCTGGATGACCGCCGGAGGTGTAATCTTGGCGAGCGCACCTGGGCGCAACTCGACCAGAGGCGCGAAGAAAAGGGCCTCCGCCGGAACGTTTTCCTGATTGAATAATGCGCCGTGGAATTGAGTACCCGTCTCGTCATCGATCCGCACATGTTGAGACACCTCGCTAGCCGCGCGGACAAAGTGAGCGAGGGCTTCGTCGTTGACCAGTGCGAGGTGTTTGGAGCACGAGTCCTTCCAAACCGCGTCGGTCAGCACCTTCCCAAGCTGTGTGAGCCATGCGCCTGTTTGCCCATTGCTCGGAAATTCGCCTTTCCACACGTAGATGTAGTCTTCGAAGATCGCTTTATCGCCTAGAGTCGCCTTGTCGAAGTACGCCTCATTGTTTTTCGGCTCTTGATCAGGTTGCAGGCTGAGAGAAAGGCGCGCCTCGCGGGCCCATCGCTTGAGTATGATCGGGCACGTAAGCCAGGCAAAACAACCGCGCCCCGACCGCACCGGAAAGGCCAGCAGCTTGGCCTCCCCGAACGAAACGGAGCCGGCGCGAGTGTTCTCCCCATCAGTGCGTTCGTCGCCAAAGATTTCGCGACCAACGTCGGTGCGTTCCCATTTGCCACTTCCGCTTTTCTTCAGGAAGGGCTCCTCGTCAGCCAGAACGCCTTTCAAGGCTGTGCCCGGAATAACCGGGAAACCAGTGTGGCGTTCGCGGATGATGGGTTGGTCAATCGCGCCCACGCTGGCGCCGGCGCCGACGTGGAGCAGCGTTCTTGTGAACAGGTAGAGGATGCGTTTGCTGCTCATAGTCTGGTTTGTAGTTCAATCATTGTTCAAAGTCAGTTGGTCGGACGTCCGCTCACGTCCCGAAGAATTTCCAGGTGCCGCAGACGCCGAGGCCGAAGCCTTTCTCGCCCATCAGCGTGCTGCGACGATTCATCCGGATTTCGGCTTTCGGATTTTCGATTTCCGATTTCTGGCCGCCATGCCAATTGAGGGCTGCGGCTAGGTTGCGCGCGTCCGTTTCCGAGTCGGCCTCAAAGTAATAGACGGCGCCAGCCGGGACAGCGAGATGGGTCTGGCGCGGGCCGTGGGCTTTGTCGTCGCCTCCTGGGGCCCACTTCTCACGCTCGTCTTGCAGGAGGTGCAGCCGCTCGGTCCAACCAGTGACTGGGGTCGGTTTGGGCACGCAGGCAGCAACGAGGTGGGCGGCAATATTCGTTTCGTTGTCGGCCCGGCGCACCGTGCGGCCTTTGGTTTCGTCCCAGACCCGTCGAACCTCGCCGGGACGGTGGTGGAGCAGCACTTTGCCGCTGTTGGGGCAAATCCAGTTTGGCAGCCAGCCGCCGGGGTGTGCGCGGATCTCTTCCCGCGACCTGGTGAAGCCCGGCTTGATTTCTGGCCAGATGGCCGGGGTAAGAAGGATCCACTTGACCAGCAAACGTTGGTTTCCAGCCTCGCCATGGGAATGGAAGTCACGGCTCATTCCAAGGGGGAATGGGGGTGTCGCGTTTTCTTTTGAAGGCTCCACCCGACACGGCCGCTGTTGACCGCCCACGATGATGGTATCGGTGGCTTCGAAGAGTTGCTCGATGCACTCGCGTAGGTCCCGGCCGCTGCCGTTGTGCTTCATGCGCAGGCTCGCGGTAAACCCGCAGCGTACCTTGGGTCGCAGGCGGAGGTATTCGGCGCTGTAGATGCGCTGGCCGTCCTGGGTCTGCGTTTCAGGGTCAATGCCGATGCCCGTGGTCCATTCAGCGGCGAACAGGTCGTCGTGGCTGAACAACTCCGCACGGGCTGGCTTCTGGCCGGCGAGGTAATCCCTCCATGCGGTGGTGCTCCACCATGGCTGGACGGTTTCTTTGGAGGGTTTGGCGCGGCTGGCCACCGTGCATTTGAGAAACGGGGCCGGAAGATTGGTCGAGCCCTGAGAGGCCTGTGGCACCAGCAACCAGCCGTCGGTGTCGTCCGAGGCAGTCGCGTCTGCCGGCGCTGGGAAAAGCCAGCGGCCGTCGGTCCAGACAGCGAACAGGCCGGCGCTGACGAGAGAGCCAAAGCGCTGGGTATCGCCGTTGCGCGGACGATGGCTGCTGCGACCGTAATCGTGTTTATGCTCCCACGCCCGCTTTTCCGGAAAGGCGCGCCAAAGGGCGGCATGAAGGGCGTCGAAGATGACGGAGGGTTCCGGCCAACGGGCGCCGTGGCCGCCGCTGGTTTCCATAGGCCGCGCATCGCGGAAGAACAACAGGTCTTGAGGTTCAAGCGTGTAGGTTTTCATGGATCAATCTGCCTGTCGGCGGATGAAGGCTTCGAGGAGGAAGAGATTGATGAATTCGCGCAGTGGCCGCGGCGCAGGCGTGGTTTTGGCCTCGTTGGGATGGGTCCAAGCAAACTGGGCTAGGTGCTCCAAGTATCGACCGCAAAGCCGCTCGAAATCTTCGCGAGTAAAGTTCAAGCCTTTTTCAGCGGCCTCTTTGTCCGTGCAAGTTTGGCGGCTAATGACAAACGCGATCTCTTTGCGTGCAATGACGAGCAGTTCCGAGGTCTTCGCGGTTTCACCGTAGCGGTGAAGCAGTTCGGCGAGGCGGTAGGGGAAACGCCCGGTGATGGCAGTCTCCCGCTTGGGATCGTCCCACGGCGTGCGGTAGTGCTTTTGCACGAAGTGGAGGAGCGCAAAGGCCGGCGACTCGAACCTGGCACCCCAGTGGATGGTCTCGCCGCTGCGCTTGAACAGCGTCACGGCCAGCGCGTCCCGGTCCCAGCCTTCCGTAGCCTTCCAGCGTTCGGCGTGTTTGGCGGAGTCTGCGTCGGACCGGTCGAAGACCAGTTTTTCCGGTGCGGCCTTGGCGCGTTTCTCGGCGCGTTGAGCCTCTTGAATCAGGTCCTGCAGCGGTTCCTTGATATGGCCGATGGCGAGGCCGACGGAGACGGTCATGCGTGGGCCTGGCACGAGCAACGGCCAGGAGGGTTCTCCCGGCTTGGGCTCAGCGAGCCAAAGAAACCCCTCCGGCGCTTCCTGTCGGAAGAGACGCCGACACTCGTCGGTCATATCCTTCAGCCTGCCTTGGAACGCCGCACGCAAGTTTGCAGCACAAGCGACGGCTTCGTCCGCCGGGAGCATGGCCAGGACGTCATCGCCGCCGGAATAGATAAGCTGGCCGTGGTGGACTTCTTCGACAATGCGGCGAGCTGCGTAGAGGCCGAAGTTGGCCAGCGCCTCACTGAACTGGAGATGCCACGACGGGCTGATCGGACGAGGCGACGCTAGCCAGGAGCGAATCCAATCTTCGGACGACTGCGGCGGCCATTGCCCCTTCCAATCAGCGGGCTTCTCCGGAGCGTTGCCGTCCGAAAGAAGTTTTTGCAACGCCTCGGCGAGCTTCCGCTTTTCGTCAGTGCTCATTGCGGGAAGCATCTTCTGCTCGAAGTAATCGCGAGCTTTGGGACTCATGACACCGCCAACGCGGGGCGACTTTTCGCCGCTGAGCCATCGGCCGATCTGGTCACCATCAAGGGCGAGCACGGCGTAGTAGGCAGGCGGCTCGCCGAGTTTGTGCGCTCTCTTCAGCGTTTCAACCCGATTGGCGGCTGCGATGATTGCCGAGTCAGAACGGACGTCTTGTCCAAGCGAAGTCCAGAACCGGACGGTGAAGATTTCGGCGTCAATCCGGTCGAGCCAGCGGTCTTCGGTCGCCTCGGTGTTTCGACCAATCTTCGCCGGAATGGCGACACCCCAAAGCTTGTCGCTGCAGGCCTCCAGAACCTCCGACAAAGAGACGACGTCTGCCCACAAGTCCTGGCTGGTCTCCATGCGTTTACGGAGTTGCTCCAACCATCCGGCCGCGGCCACGGCCGACACGGAGTCGAAAGCCTCCTTCGCACGTTCCAATTTGGGCAGATGCTTTCCGCTTTCTACCTTGTCGAGCCGGAAGAGGTAGGCTTTATGCCAGACGCGCTTGATGAGATTAGCAGCGCCGAGAGGCTCGATATGGCGGAAGAGAGGACGGAGTTCGGCACTTTTCTTGACCGCATCCTCAAGCGCTTTCGACTGCACGACCGCTTCCTCTCGGCCACTCAGGGCATCGCGATGGCCCGGCTTACGCGTCGCGTCGAAATCAAACGGACGGAAGTCACGCAGACTGCGCCGCGCATCAATGGCGTGCTGGCATAGCTGGTAATGAGCACTCCACGCCCAGCCGGGGTCAAGTTGGCCGCCGCGGTAGCACCGCTCATCGTTGTGAGCTTCGGGAATGCTCTCGACGATTTCCTTCGCCAAGTGAATGGAATTCTCTGCGCCCAGCGGCAAAGCCTTGAATGCGGCGATTGCTCTGTCAGCATCCCGCCACGGCCAGAGTTGCCAGGTGAGCTGCCAGTGACGATCGATCTGTTCGTCCCACAGGCGCTGATGATGCTCGTTGAAAGGAACCTCTTTTTCCTTCAGCCAAGCCTGACATTCCTGAGCGATGAGCCTCCATTCCTTGCGGAAGGCGTTCTCCACGTCGGCGCCGCTGAATCCCGCTGCCACGAGCGCGAGGAAGCGATTCGGGATGCCGGGAATCAGCACTTCGTTGTCATGTCGCTGCAGGTCGAGCCGTCGCTCCAGGAAATCATAAATTGGCTGCCCCTTGAGGCCCGGGAAGATGATAGCGTCCGGCCCGCATTGGTCGGCCACCGCCTTGATGGCGTGCATCGTCAGCCACGACAACAGATAGGAACCGCTCCACAAGTCGCGCGTGCTGCGCGCCTGCGCGATGAAATCCTGGACTGGGCCGACTTGGAAAATCAGGAAGGCGGGCTGAAGCTCTCCGCCTTGGCCAGCACGAGTGGCTTCCAAAGCACTAACCACGGCGCAGTGATGCCAGATGGAGCCATCGGGAATGCGCGTGTCCGCGGAAAGGTAAGGCAGGAGTTCCGCTCCGCGGCCCTTGCCGCCGGCATGATCGGCGGCGTGTTCGGACCATCTCCGCCAGGCGCGGAGGAACAGAGTCTGCGGATCACTGCTCTTCCATTCCGGGCGGATGTCGGAAAGCCACTGTTCAGCGTCACTTTGGCCGGGATAGACCAACGACCCGGTGGGCAGCGCGGGATTGTCGTTGTCGTCCCGACCGCTCAGCGGGTGGACGAACGCAACCTTGAGCTCTTCACTCAAGGAAGCGCCGACCTTGCTGCCGTGCGGAAAGACGAAACGATCAGCGGCGGCCGCAGACCAGTCGGGATTGCCGCCCATACTTCGCCACAGGTCACCTACGCCGAAGCTCTCGGCATGGATCCTGGCACGCTCCTTATGGTGCTCTCCGAAATCGTAAGCCTTCTCCGGCGGGTCGTGGAGGTAGGCGGCGAGTTTTCGTCTCCAGTCGGTCATGGCTCAATCATGCGGTTGAGGATTCCTGGTTGTCGCGAGTTCTGATTTGGGGCTGTAAACGGTTCTCCGCAGACAAGCGCGGATGACATGCAGTGATTCATGTTCACGGCGGACAGTGTCGGCGAGGCAGCGGGCGGGCGCGAGAGTACGGACGTCCGGGGACGTCGGGGGGATTCTCGCTGAGGACGCTGCTTCCATGCACCAGTTCCTTTGGCTTGCTGATGCGAATGCTAGCGCGTGCCCGAACAGGGGCAAGGGGAAGTTATTCCTTCTTGTTCACACCTTGTTCACGGTCAGACGACCCAGGGCGGGCGCGGCAGAATTGTGATTTACGATTTATGATTTCTGATTTGCGATTTCTGGCCGTCAATGTGCCGCTCCACGCCGGATCAAACTCCGCAACATTTCTTGAACTTCTTCCCACTCCCGCACGGGCACGGGTCTTTGCGGCCCACTTTCACTTCGGACCTATGACTCCGGATTGCGGAGACGATCTGGCGGAGGATCGAGGCTGGCGCTGACGAGTGTTGCGTTTTGCGGTGTTCATGCGCGTTGCTCTCGAAGTGAAGTTAGGGGATGCCCAGTTCCTGAAGCATCAAAGTCAGATTGCGTCCCGCTGTCACCGCCTCGCGCTCGCCGAGCGGCGTTCGTTGATAATGCTCGCGGAGTTTCTCCGGCTCGACAATCTTGAGCCGCAGCATCGCGCGGATCAGATCCAAATCCTTCTCCCGTCCGACCATCAGTTGACGATGGCCAGGTCATACGGATCGAGAGCGAAGACGTTGTCGTAGCCGGGCACAGGATGGAGCCGGGATTCCCACCCGGCCGGCAGCGTTTCCGCGATGACCGGGCGGAGGGATGTCAGCGTAGTAGCCGTGGTGCTCCTCGAAGACGCTCTCGTGCCCGATCGCTTCTTTGAGGAGATCGGCAATTCGCTGGTCGATGGGATCGAGGAAAAAATCGGCATCCAGGGAAACTTCAAGAGGCTGTCCCGGATCGCCAAGTCCGGGATGAGTTGGCAGCAGCGAACTGGACCCGAGAATGATGATGCGTCGCGGCCGGACGAGAGCCGCCACCGAGTCGAGTAAATGCTTCAAAAATGGTAGGCGCATAAGGAAACCGCCTGGCGGCGTTCGGCGGCGGTGAGCACGCCGGCAAACGGGGCAAAGTCGCGGAAGCGTTCCGTCTTCGGACTGCGGTCGCGCAGGAGCCGGAGCAATTCCTGGAAACCCTCCGAGGATTGTTGCGCGCGCAGGATGATCTCGCGCCACTGTTCCAGGCGGTGCGGCGCCGTGTGGCCTTTGGCGATCCAGCGGTCGATGTTCTCCAGTGGAATGTTCAGGAGGGCCTCCCTGGTGTCAGCGTTGGCTTGCTCAAGCTTATCGGCCACCAGGTCATGCAGGGTTTTCATGGTGCATTGCCTCCATAACATTTCTCGAAGCTGATTTTCTCGCAGTCGCAAGCTGGATTGCTGCAAACGAAAATCCGGGCCCTGACCGTTTGCCTGGCGAACGGGCCGTGTTCAAAGTCGAACCGAGCCGTGCCGTGGCTCAGATTATCGGGTGACTCCAATTTCATGTGTGCGTCAGTCTAAGCCGCGCCTGGCCAAGTTGCCATTCCGTTTCGGGTCGCGCCGACGTTTCGCGCCCGCGCCGCACGACCGGTGATGGGCATGCCTCCTCCAAATCATAAATCAATAATTCATAAATCCTAAATTCACCTCGGGTCGTGGTTGAAGATTTCGACCGGACCGGTGACGGGGGAATCGTAGAACAGCTTGCGGGCGCGGCCGTGGAGCGCGTGAGCGATGCGCAGGTAAAGCCACACGGGCGCTGGACCGGTCAACGTGGCATCGGCGCCGGGAGGCACCCGCTCCTTGACGTGAGATACGTACGTGGCCAGGTCGGCGAGCTTGGCCTGATATCGCGAAATCAAACTTCAAGAATCATGCATTCAGAAAGGCACAGCGCAGATAGCCAGAGTGATGGGAACGCGGTAAGTTTCATGCAAGTAATTGAGGAAGTCGCCGATCAGCCGGGCGGTCAGTTGGCTCTCGAGATGTTCGGTGGCGGCATAGACAAGGCTTACGGCCAGGCCCTTGGTTTTCTTTCGCAGGAAACCTGTCCGGGCATCGAGCGAATTGATCTCCGAGCAGGCGGCGCGCGGATCCGCTTTCAGGAATTCCGCCAGTTGCTTGTGCCGGCGCAGCGCGTTTTCCAAAGGCAGGTTGTTCGCTTTGGCGAGATTGCTCAGCAAGCTGACGCCGACGGTGACGATGTGGAGTTGGTTCATGGGTATCCCGGTTGATTTACCAAAGGCATTTAACTCCGCGGTACTGGGAGATGGTTTCATCGGAAGTAAGAACCGTCAGCAAATGGGTCTGGGCCAGCACGACAAGGACACGATCAAAAGGATCGCGATGGATCGGTGGCAGGGCCGCGGCAGCACAGGCCAGGCTGGCATCGAGCGGGAGTTCCCGCAGGCGGTACCGCGCCGACAATCCAAGAAACCACTGCGCCGGTGGCTCGCCGAGTTGGAGTTTGCCGGCCGCGACCTTGATCGCCACTTCCCAGGGACTGACGACGGACACGCTGGCCTCCGGAGCCGTACGCAAAGCAGCGGCGGCGCGCTCCGGCAAGTCACCCCGAGCCAGCGCCAGGAGCGCGCATGTGTCGAGCAAAACGTTCATCGCAGGCCAGCGGGCCACTCCGCTTCCGAGAGTGGCTCTGCGGGGTCGTAGCCGGGGGAGAATTCGACGCGGAAGCGCGGATCGGGTGTGAGGTCTCGCACCTGGCGAGAGCGTTTAGCACGGCGACGGATTTCCGCGACCTCGCGCCCGTCGCGGCACAGCACGACGGTTTCGTTGCGGTCTTCGACGGCCTTGACCAGCTCCGAGAGCCGCGTCTTGGCTTCGTGCATGTTGACGGTAATCATGGTTAGCTAGACTAGCTAGGGTGGACCGCTTCGGCAAGCGGTACGGCGAGGAATGAAATTAGCAGGAAGGCTGAGGCCGTATCGTGTCCTACTGCGGCCTGAGGAGTCGGAAGAAGCGGTTTTGATTCGTCTTGGCCAGCGTCACTTGCCGCTGATCCCCCACCACAACTGAGCGGTTGGTTACCGCCAGCCAATTCGCACCGGCGACGCGGTCGCCCGCTTGCACCTGAAACCTCCAGCCCGCCGCGGGCCACGACAGAAGCATTTGCTGGCCGGCCAACGGTTTGATGCTCAAGCGCACGGGACTGGTGATCTCAGGCAACAAGACGAATGCGTTGGTGCTCGCCACAATCCCCGCCGGTGTCGTGACGCTGATGGACCCAGTCACGGCATCAGGCGGCACCCACGCCAAGATTTCGTTGGGTGTCGGATTGGTGAAAGTTGCGGCACCGCCATTGAACCGCACGGCCTGGACCTGCGTAAAATTCGTTCCCCGAAGGGTTACGGGCGTGTCCGGCACTCCGTTTGTCGGGAAAAAATCCGTGATGATCGGCGCGACAACGAACACTTCTGCGCTGAAAGACGCCCCTGCAAGGGTGGCCACGCTCAGAGGACCCGTGCTGGCGCCTGGAGGAACCGTGCATGTGATCTGTGTCGGCGCCGTAACCGCAAAGTTGGCATTCACTCCGTTGAACTTTACCGCAGTCGCCCCCAGGAAGTTCAGTCCGTGAATCAAGACGGCTGTTCCAGGAGATCCCACCGCCGGAGAAAACCCAGTCACAACCGGCTTCTCCGCAGCGACTACGAATTGGTTCGTGCTCGATCCAGTCCCTTGAGCCGTCGTCACACTGATCGGCCCTGTGACCGCGCCGGTCGGCACCGTGGACCGAATCTGAGTCGGACTCACCAAAGCGCTGGCGTTGGCCGCGACGCCGCCGAACTTCACCGCTACCAACCCGCCCAAATTCACGCCGTCGATTGTCACGACAGTGCCGGGCGGCCCGTTTGTTGGCGTGAATTCCGCGATCACCGGGCTGGTCGTGACCACAAATGGCTTGGAACTGGTTCCTGTTCCCTTCGATGTAACCACGCTGATCGGGCCGGTGACGGCTCCCAAAGGCACCACGACCCTGATTTGAGTCGGAGAAGGCGCGGAGAAACTGGCAGAGGCGACTCCGTTAAACTTGACCGTAGTTGCGCCTGTGAAATTCGCACCCTCAATGATAACTGTCGTCCCGGGCGGACCTGCCGCCGGCGAAAAATCCGTGATCACCGGGGAGGAGGTGACCACGAACGCCCTCGCGCTGGCGCCGGTGCCGGAAAGGCTCGAAACAGTGATGGGCCCCGTGGTCGCTCCCGTTGGAACCGTGGCGCTGATCTGAGTTGGCGCCGTGACGAAGAAGCTGGCGGCATTGACGCCGTTGAACTTCACGGACGTTGCGCCCGCGAAATACCGGCCTTCGATGACCACCAGTGCTCCTGCCACGCCGTTGGTCGGGGAGAAGTCCGAAATGATCGGTTCGGTTCCCGTCACGACAAATTGGTTGGTGCTGGCGCCGGTCCCAACAGGTGTCGTGACCGTAATGAGGCCGGAGGTCGCTCCCTTGGGCACCGTCGCATGAATCTGATTCTGTGCAGTTACGACGAAGGCGGCGTTGGCGCCGTTGAATCGGACGGCGTTTGCGTCGGTGAAGTTCGCACCTTCAATGATCACGACCGAGCCAGGCGCGGCGTTCGTGGGCGTTAAGCTGGTGATCCACGGAGCCACTCGGAAAGGAACTGACGTCACGGCCGTTCCCAGAGAAGTTGTTACGCTGATCGGCCCTGTCGTGGCTCCCAGCGGAACCGTGGCAACCACGCGCGATGGCGAAACATGAGTGAACAATGCGACATCCGTGTTGAATCGCACTTCAACGACCCGGCTGAAATTTGCGCCGTCGATCGTAACGCTGTCGCCGGGTGCGCCACTGATGGGAGTGAAGCCTGTGATTGTGGGAAGGGCCGCGCCGAAAGCCGGCATCATCGCGAGCAGAAAATCAAAGAGCAGAACCGCAGCGAACGCCTTCAATCGGGTCCAAGCTGCGATCTCCCTCCGCCTGAACCTGACGGTAGGGCGAGCCTGTCCCCAGCGAGCGGAGTCGGACGTCTTACAAGCACGTCGAGCGGCTCGCCGGGACGGACTCGCCCTACCGGGTTCATGGGGCGAGAGCATGGCAATCTCACCAAGGAAGCTTCCCGTGAACAAACCCACCCCTTCTCCCCTCCCAGGAGGGGAAACGATCAATTCAGCCGGACGCACGCGGGGAAGATATGCATTTCCAAAGCCAGCGCAAATCATCCGTGTAATCCGTGGTCCTGTTTTCCAAACAAAGCGGTTTCGATCACTTCCAGTGAAAGAACAGCGTCTGAACATCTCGTGGATTTCCCGGATTGCGGCGCAGGACGGCCACGAACCGGCGCGTGTATTGATTGATCCGGGCATCCACCAGAACCTGGAACGTGAAGCTCCGCGTCGTGAAGTTCCCCGCCAGTTGCTGCACCATCTGCGGAGGCAACCCTGGAACGTTGATGAGTTCTCCCGGAGAACGGAACGGTAGATCGTCCTCGTTCCCTTCCACTCCATCCCAGCCGGCGCGAGCCGTCACGATTGCCTGAGCCAAAAGCGGGTCCAGTCCCGGCACGAGTTGAAGCACCTGAGCCGGAGCCGTGTTGATGTTGAGGGTGCCGACTGACAAGGACGTGAAGACATCCGCCAGCCCCGAAGGCGCCGAGGCTCCCAGACCCGCGAACGGGCTGGCGGACGCCACCAACGCAGGTTGGTTCAGGCTCGGTCCCGAAGAACCCCAAAAGATTTCCGGCGTCACGCCACGAATCATCAGCAACTCCGCCAGGTCATCGATCGGGCCATTCTTCGCGACATAGGGCGTAAAACCCGGATTGGGATTGCTCATGTATTCCCGGCTCTCCGTTCCGCTCAAGTGGGGATCATCATCCGGATCAATCCAATCGAGAAACGAATCGCTGATCACGGAGGAATCGCCCGGGCTGACGCCCAACAAAGCCAGCGCCTGCAGGAGCAGCGGGAGGGTCCGTTCGTTGACCATATTGATGTTAAACTTCCGCTCCAGATCCGTGATCTTGACCGAGAACGTCCCCGCGCCGAGTTCATTGTTCTCCAGCGAAATCGTTTCCAGAACTTCATTTGTGCCCATCGGCCCGCCGGCCCACTTCTGATTCAACGAATCCCACGGCTCGGTCGTCACGTTCAGGTGTTGCACCAGAATGTAACGGGCGAATTCGACGCCCGAACGGCCCAGCCATTCGAGGTCCGCTTCAAAGCTCGTGTTTCGCGCGAGCTTGGTTTCGACTTTCATCGAATACGCAAAGCCGCCGGCGATGATCGCCAGCACCAGAATCACGATCATGACGATCACCAACGCGATCCCGCGCGGCTGTGTGTTCGGGGAAATCTTCATGGTCGAACTCTTAACCGGAACAATTCAATTCAACCACGAATGGACACCAATAAACACGAATCTGGATGGAGATAGAAAGCCGCATCGAACCGCTTTGCGTCCGACGTCGAGAAGCGCTGATCCCCAATCCCATTCGTGTCGATTCGTGTTCATTTGTGGTTCTGAATGATTACGGCTTAGCGCCCTGGAAACTGCGCGCCTGTTCGGGGAGACGGGACCGTCCCCGTGCCGGGCCGGTTGCCTGCGCCGGGCACAGGAAGGGGCGTGACTCCGGGAACGCCAGGCCGAACGGGCACGCCGCCAAATCGTCCGGACGGGAATTGAACCTGCGGGGGAATCCCCAGCGAGGACAGGAGAACGGTCTGGATCGCCACGTCCTCGCTGCCTGGCCTGGACTGCTTTTCCCCGAAGCTGACGGCGACGCGCGCCATCTTCGGCATCCGGTTCGTGTAGGGCCATTCCGGGACCCACTCGAATCGGTTGGTGTCGAGGAATTCCACCGCGAACAGATTGACGCTCGGCGCGAGCACGATGGTGTACGGCTTGGCGTCGGCTTCGGGCGCTTCGAGCAGCGGGGTTTGGCGGAGCAACAACTGGTTCTTCCCGTTCGCTCCCGGTTCCACCGAAAAACTGACGCGCCGAAGGCTCTGCTCGCCGAACATCCCGCTGCCAGGGAAGGACGCCGGCAGCCGCGCCACAAAACTTAGCTCTGCGAAGTCGCGGCTCGTGTCCGCGTAAAACCAGTAATAGTGGATGTTGGCCAGGAACAACTGCGCCGAACTGAGCGCCTCTTCGATGGCGCGCAACGCGACGCGGGTCCGCTGCGCTTCGGCCGCCGCGTTCAAGCCGACCTTCGAGCTGCGCAAGATGGCGACCCAACTGGAATAGATTGCCGTGATGACCATAGCCAGGATCGCGGTGGCCAGCAGAACTTCCACCAACGTGAACGCGCGCGTTGATCGAGTGACTGCAAATCGGCGATGTGGCGCAACGCGGCGGAGCCGGCGGAGCCGCAGCCAAGGCCCGCACTGAGGATTAGGATTACGATTATGCGAATTTGCGTGGCTTGCGGCGATTTCGGGCGACCCTGACAGAGCGCAACTTTGCCCTGCCGTGCGGCAGATATTCCATGGCCGGTGGAGTTGCATAAGTGTTTATCGGCCTGGATTCGCGAAGGAGCGGAGGCGGAGGCGAGAGGAACCCGCCGACTCTGGCCGGAATAGCAAGATGCTCATGGTCGAGCCGACGACTGTCTTGCCCTTCAATCCGACCACCTCGAAATCGACGCGAAACAGGCCATTGGAAGAGGCTTCCATGATGTTGCCGACGCAAGAGTAACCGGGATTAAGCTGCTCAAACTGCGCAATGATCTCCTGCGGCAGCGGCCCTTCTTCCACCCGGTTGGTCAACGAAATCATCCCGGCCAAGCCGCCAATATCAACGTGAGAGATTTGCAGGTGCCGGGCCGCAGAAAGACTTTGCGAAGTGAGGCTCAGGATCGCGAAAACCGCCATGAAAAACAGCGCCATCGCAATCATGACTTCCAACAAACTGAAGGCGCCGACTCTCCCGCTCTCCCTCCGGAATATCTGTTTAGCGCCCTTAACAAATTCTGGATTCTCAGGTGGTTCTGAGTCTCCTTTCCCCTCACCCTGCCCTCTCCCTAAGGAGAGGGTCTTTCTTGTCGCGACCCCAGCTTGATCTTGGCGAACTATGGGCTCGTTCCGGCGCAGGATAAAATGCTCCCTTCCCGTGTACCGTCTCTTCGGACCGTGGCCTTTAGGCCGCTTCAACGCTGGACTCCGGAGAGTGCGCGGAAGCAGCCTGAAGGCTGCGGTCCGCACAGTTCTCGGTTCAAGGGCGGTGAGCATGGTTCTGAAACCAAGGGAGTTCTCCACGAACGTCCCTCTCTCTCGCCCTGCGGACGCCCTCTCCCCCTCCGAGGGGGAGAGGGAACGGGTGATCGGGCCGTTCAGATTGAGGGGAGGGGGCTGGATTCTCATCGGATCGTATCCACTTCGGTCAGTCCGGTGATGATGTCCGCGCTGATCTTTTTCTCGCCGGAAGGGGAAAAGAGAATCACCGTGAACTCGTCGCAAGTGCCGTTCGGGAAAAAACGCACCCGTGCTTCGGGGAGTTCCATCTTGTCCTGAAAGTTGACATAGATCAGCTTCACCCCAACGTCACTCGGCAATTGGCCCGAAAAATTCGCCCCGCTGGAACTTCCGCCGCTCGGGTCATCTCCCACGCCCTCACCGCGCGGAAGTCGAGCTGGCTGGACTGAAATGCTGCCGTCTTCTGCGCGCAGGACGAATTCCATCGGCACGCTCTTCAGGATCGCTTGCGCTCGCGCGTGACTACAGCCTTCGACCACGTCACTGACCGCTTTGCGCAGCCCTTCTTTCTTGAGCGCCTTGATCCAGCCCGGAAGCCCGATAGCCATAACGATGGCCGCGATGCTGATCGCGAGCATGAGTTCGATCAGAGTGAAGCCAAGGCTATAGGCGAGGGGCGATCGGCGAGAGGCTGGGACAGGAGCCTTGCTGATTCCGTTGGCCAGGATCTCGAGTTCTTGAACCGGAGCGCCTGGGTCATGGAGAGCTTCGTGTTTCTTACGAACCCGACCACGCCCCATGAACCGAAAACCGTGCGGACCGCAGCCTTCAGGCTGCTTCCGCGCACTCTCCGCAGTCGGGCGTTGAAGCGGCCCAAAGGCCACGGTCCGAGGAGACGGTTCATGGGAAGAGCGAGTCCGTCCTGGCGAGCTGTTCGACCTTCCTGGAACACGTCCAACTCGGCTCGCTGGGGACCGGCTCGCCCTACCGTCAGATCTATTGGAAGGGAACGTCAATTTCCGCCTCGCCGGCCGTTCGCCGTGGCCCGCGTCTCGCGTCTCGCCTCTTGCCTCTCGGCTCATAACTACCCTACCGGCTAATATTGGAGGTGATGGCAAACATCGCGGAGAGCACGCTGAGCAGCAGAAAACCCACGCCCACCGCCATGACGATGATCATCGCGGGTTCGATCAGATTCGTCATGACCCGCAGCGCGATGGTCAATTCGTTTTCGTAAGCGTCAGCCACATTCCGGAGCGCGCCGGGCACGTCGCCGGTTTCCTCGCCAATCTTCAGCAGGTCGATCATCAGTTGCGGGAAGTTTTTGCTCCGCGCCAGCGGCTGCGCGATGGTCTTTCCGTCGGTCACTTCTTCGCGGGTCTTGGCGATGGCGTCCTTGAGAATTCGGTTTGGGATAATTTCCTCGGTAATCTTCAGCGCCGTCAGGACCGGTACGCCATTTTCCAGCAACGTGGCGAGAGTGCGGGCGAACTGTCCATACAAATTCAATTTGATGACTTTGCCCAGCACCGGAGCGCGCATTTTCCAACTGTCGATCGCCCGCTGGCCCACGTCGGAAGTTTGATACCGTTTGAACAGCACCACCAGCGCGAGCGCGACCAAACCCATCAGCCACCAGTACGTTCCGAACATTTTGCTGATCCCGATCAAGAATTGCGTGGTCGCGGGCAGCGGTACGTTCATGCCCTCGAAGATCGAAATGAACTTCGGGAGCATGTAAGTCATGAAAAAGAAAATGATCGCGACGCCGACGCACGCGACCACGGCCGGATAGATCAACGCCGACACGAACTTCTGCTGCACCTCGGCAAAACGCTCGTAATGCTGCGAAAGCCGCTTGAGAACTTCGACCAGTGCGCCGCTCTGCTCGCCAGCCCGGACCATGTTGACGTACAAATCCGAGAAAATATGCCGCTGCTTAGCCATCGCATCCGAGAGGCTCTTTCCCTCCATCACGTCCTGTTTGAGCTGCTTGCTGACTTCGGGGGAGATGCCTTTGGACTCCAGGTGCGTCATGCTGTTCAAGGCCACGGTCAACGGCATGCCCGAGTTCAGCAGATTGGAGAGTTGCTGCGTGAACGTGGCGAGCTCCTGAAGCTTCGGCTTGCGCTTGCGGTGGAGAAATTCCCGCAGCGCCGGAGGCAGCATCCCGGAAGTGGAAACTCGCCGATCCGACGTCGGTTCAGTGCGCGCGGCGACGGATCCCTTGGCCGCCTCGATGGCCACGGGAAAGAGTCCCAACCGTTCGATTTGCATCAAGGCCGCTGAACGGTCTGCGACCTCCAGCATTCCCGTGACGACCTCACCTGAACGGCGGCGCGCCTTGTAAGAGAACTGCGGCATAAAGTTAACCAAGTAATATAAACCAGGCGTTCAGGAAAGTTGCCAACGTAGGACAGGCATCCTGCCTGTGCCGATCTCGATCTGGATGGACCCTCGATATGGCGTCTAAGGCAGGCTGGAAGCCTGCCCTACCTTACCGGCGTTCGTTGTAAGCCGGTTGACCGTATTTTTCCTGGACCAACTCGCCGATTCGTTGCCGGAGCCGCAAGTCGAGGTTCAGCCCGGCCCAGGCCACCTGGCCGACGAAAGAAAAGCCGTCCAGCATCGCGCTTTCCCAGTCGGTCCGCTTCGCCGGGATTCCGGCAGGCTGAACCGAACCCTGGACCAGCAAGCCGAGACGATTTCGCCGTTGCGCCGCGCCGGCAATCTTACGCCCACCGTGGATAAGATCGAATCGTTCGGCGCCAGCGAAACATTGGCCGGGGACAGATTTCTGGCCGCAGCTTGCGAGTGCCGCAGCCACGTCCACACGCGCGAAAGCCTGCTGCAACCATTCATGCGCCCGGCGATAACTCTCCACCGCTTTCAATGCGTGCCAGGGATGGTTCGGGGGAAACACGAGGCTGTAAGTCCAATCCGCATCGTGAGGCACCAGGCCGCCTCCCGTCGGCCTCCGAATCAGAGGGCGCAATTTCGTCCAGCGCGCGATTTCCGCGTAAGCCTGCGAATACCCAAACGTCGCGGCGGGTTCGGTCCAGCCATAGAAGCGCAGCACCGGCCGCCCCAACGAAGCGGACGATTCCAGCATGGCTTCGTCCACGGCCATGTTTTCCGCGGCGGGGCAAACCCCTGATCGAAGGAGGAACCAGGTGTCGGTCATGGAGTCGGGCGTCAAACGTGAAACGTAATGCGTAATCTCAGCACTGGCCAGCGGATGGACAGAGAGTTCTTAGTTCACAATTCTCGCAATCCGGCTTCCTTGCCGAACAACGGCGGCGCCCGTGCCAGATCAGCCAATGGCTGAACATCGTCCATTGGTCGTTCGGGACCAGTTTCATCAAGGCCGGTTCGATTTTCTCCGGCGTTTTCTGTTTCGCGAGGCCCAGCCGATTCGACAACCGCGCTACGTGCGTATCGACCACCACGCCCACATCAACCGAGAAGGCATTACCCAGGACGACGTTGGCCGTTTTGCGACCCACGCCGTCGAGTCGTGTCAGTTCGTCCATCGTCCGTGGCACTTCGCCACCGTGTCGTTCGATCAGCTTCTGGCAGCAGGCCTTGATGCTTTTGGCTTTGTTGCGGAAGAATCCCAAGCGCTGGATGGCCTTTTGAAGCTCGGACAAATCGGCCTTCGCGAAATCCGAGGCGCTGCGATATTTCCGGAACAACTCGGCCGTCACGATGTTGACCTGCTTGTCGGTGCATTGTGCGGACAGAATCGTGGCGATGAGCAATTCGAGCGGATTGGAGTAATTCAACTCACAGTGCGCATCCGGGTAGGTTTGGTGAAGCGCGGAGATTATCTTTTGAGCGCGCGCCGCCTTGGCAGCTTGAGTCTCGCGAGGCATTTGCGGACGCGCGTCAAAGCCGCGGCGGCAGCGGAGGACGAATCGGCGTGGGGGTGAACTCCACCTTCGCGAACACTTCGGAAAGAGACAGCGTGATCTGAAGCGAAGGCAGTTCGAGCGTGGCGTCGAGTCCAGCCGCCTCTCCCAACAGCCAGAAACCGCTCTCCTGACGAATGAATTGTTCGATGCGCGGTTCCTTCTGGCTCACGAGCAGGTATTCGCGCAAGGAGGGGATTTGGCGGTAATGCTCGAATTTCTTTCCACGATCGTCGCCCTCGGTCGAATCGGACAGCACTTCGACGATGACAGCGGGGTTGAGCAGCGTATCGATCTCGTCATCGAGCAACTGCGGCTCGCCGCAAACGACGGAAAGGTCCGGATAGGTGAACAGGCCGGTGGTCATGATCTTGACGCGGAGGTCGGTGTTGTAGGGGACACATCGGTGACCCTTCAAGCGATTGCCAAATTCACGCGCAAGGTTTGTTCCGATCAAACTATGCCAGCGCGTCCCGCCGGACATCGCGAACATCTCGCCGTCGAAAAACTCGCTCTTGAATTCAGCGCGCCGTTCGATATCGAGATACTCGGCTTCCGTCAAACGAGGAGCGGTTTTGGCCAGTCCCATAGTCCCTCGCTTACGCCTTCTCAGCCATGCCCAGCAAGGTGAGCAGCGCGCGGCGGTTGGCCTGTTCGTCAAAGATTGCCGCCACCGGAATGTCGAAGCCAGCGACGACGACGCTTGCGACGCGGTCTCCCTCGCGCGCGAGGCGATGGAGCCGATAGGCGCGGCTTTCCAGGCAGAATTGCTCCACGGTGCGGGCATCGGGATCGACGAGCCAGTATTCGGCCACGCCGTGCGCCGCATAATCCTCGAACTTCACGCCGCGGTCGTTCTTTTCCGTCGTTTCCGACAACACCTCGACGACAAAATCCGGCGCGGGATGTTTGATTTGATCGAGCGTGAACGACGCGGCTTTGTCCTTTCCATAGAAGAGCACGTCCGGTTCGTAATCATTGCGCGTCAGGCAGACGAGCGCTTTTTCCAGGAGAACTTCACCCAGTTGGTGACGGGAGACGTGGTTATGCAGCAAGTTGTAAATGTATCCAGTGGCCAGAATATGGCTGCGACGAGCCGGTGAATGCATGAAAACCTCCCCGTTGATGAACTCTGCTTTGATGTCTTCGGTCAGTTCCTCGTAGAACTTCTCACGCCGCTCCCGTTCCGACGTCAGCAAGCTGGAGAGCTCCTGCACGTAAGCCGGCAACTTGGGCGACCGAATCAATGGCTCCAGCACGGTATCCATGGCAGGCATGTTACTGGGATTGGCCGGAGTGGGCAAGGCGGGAGCACCGGACCGGCACGGCCGTAACGCCGGCATTCCTGTCGGCCAGTTCCGAGGCATTCCTGCCTCGCGGATCGTGAGGTCGCAAGACCTCGTAACTTGCCGGCTGGAAAGCCAAGCATTACCGACTTAGACCAACTCCGGTTCCTCGATCTCCTTCGGAGGCGCGGCGAGCGGCGTGCCGTCGAGCGCTTCTGGGTACTCGAAAACCTTGCCTTCAAAGTTGCGGATGATGACCCGCTCTTCGTTCCGGCTGATCACGTAGTCCGGATTGATCGGCACCTTGCCGCCACCGCCGGGCGCGTCGATCACGAATTGCGGCACGGCATAGCCCGTCGTATGCCCGCGCAAACTTTGCATGATCTCCAATCCTTTCCGGACGCTGGTCCGCAGGTGCGCCGAACCCGCGATCAAGTCGCACTGGTAAAGGTAATACGGCTTGACCCGGCACATGAGAAGTTTCTGAACCAACGCGCGCACCACCGTCGAGTCGTCATTCACGCCGCGCAGCAGCACGGATTGATTGCCCAGCGGAATGCCCGCGTCTGCCAATCTGCCCAAGCCTTCGCGGACCTCGGTGGTCAGTTCGCGCGGGTGATTCGAGTGAACGCTCAGGAAAAGCGGGTGGTACCGCTTTAGCATGGCGCAAAGCTCCGGCGTGATGCGTTGCGGCAAGAAAATCGGAATGCGCGTGCCGAGGCGGAGGAATTCCACATGAGGAATCTCGCGAATTCGCCGGAGCAAGTGCTCCAGCTTCTCGTCGCTGAAGAGCAACGGATCGCCCCCGCTCAACAGAACGTCCCGGATCGCCGGATGCTCGCGCACGTAAGCGATCTGCTTGTCGAATTCCGGGTGAAAATCGTAGCCCGACGCGTTGCTGACCAGGCGCGACCGGGTGCAGTAGCGGCAGTAAGACGCACAACGGTCGGTCACCAAGAACAAGACGCGATCCGGGTAGCGATGCACCAATCCGGGCACGGGCGAATGGCTGTCTTCCCCGCACGGATCGCGCATTTCCCAAGGCGCGGTGTGGGTCTCCTCGATGCGTGGAATCACTTGCCGCCGGATCGGGCAATTCTCATCCGCCGGATCGATCAGGCTGAAAAAGTAAGGAGTGATAGCCATGGCCAGCTTGGTGTCGGCCAGCAAAGTTCCGGCGTGTTCCTCCGGCGCCAGCGTTGGCAGGAGACGCTGGAGTTGGGTGATCGAAGTGATTCGATGCTTGAGCTGCCAGCGCCAGTTGTTCCAGTCCGCATCCGGCACGTTTGCCCAGAAGCTGCGGCCGGCGGACTTGAATTGTTTAAGGGAATTCAGCAGAGGGGATAGGGGCGGCTCCTCGCCCGCCTCGGATAAAGTCTCTTTGAACATGGTGCGGAACTATATTTTGGGTCGGCGAGGTGTCAAGGGCACCGCAGGAGTTAATTGAGCAAAATCGCTAAATCAGCAACAAGCCAAGAATCATTGCGGCCCCGCGGCCGGGACTGGCGTGGGGGATGCATAGGACCGCCGCAAGGCCTCGCGTTGTCGATACAGGTCATCCAATCGATCTATGGTCTCGCGAAGCAAAAGCGGAATGGAAATCGCCGCCTGGCCCTTGGCCACGGATACCGAGTTGGCCTCCGCGCGTTTCTGCAAGTAGTTCGCAAAGACCACCCGGTAGCGCTCGATCAGCGCGGCCAGGTCCAACGGGCAATGAAGTCGAAGCAGCGCAAGCTGGCCGAGCATGTGTTCGAGGGCCGCCTTTTGTGACGCGAAATCCCAGTCGGCGATGATTTGCTGGGGCGTCACGTAAGTGCGCACGGGCATGACCTCCGCGGTCAATCGGACCAGGGCCGGCTGGAGAAGAATTTCATCCAGTTTCTCGAAGCAAATCTCCGTTGTCCAGATCTGGCCTGGATCACGGCCCGTGAAGCTCATCCCGACGACGGTCCACCACTTCTCGACGTCGAGAATCCGGGCGAAATAGGTGCGGAACCCACGCAGGAAAGCCGTTTCCCAATTCCAGCAAGCCGGCAATTCCTGGAGCATGTTCACGAGGCATGCGCGCCCGTTCGGCAGCCGGCAGAGCTGGGCCACGAAAAGCTGGCATGAGCTTTGAAACGGCGTCAGGCCTGCGCCCTGGAGCGTTTCCGGCGGCGGATGCCCCAGTTCCGAGAACGTCGCCGGCGCAGCGTTGCGCAGGACCGACCGCGCCTGCCGCAGCCCGTCCAGGCCGCTCGCGTCCTGCCGTCCGCCCACATTCCGCGCGCTCTGAAGCATCCATCCGGCGGGGATAGATTGAAGGACCAGATCCGGGCCGAGCGTGCTCACGATTTGCGACGAAAGGCCTTCCGTGAACCAGATAGGAATTTCGGCCGACTTGAGGCCGCCCCGCCGGTTGGCCAGTTCGAGCAGGAGCGCTTCGACCAAACCCCGGACCAGTTTCAGTTCCTCAATCTGATCCGGGATGTTCACTCGGTAATGCCAGCCATCCGCGAATGGCGTCGCCACAATTTGAATCTCCTGGTCGGCCCCAGCCCCGGGCACCAGGCACAAATGAATCCTCCCCCAACCCTGCGCCGAAACGTCCAACTCCCGGCACACCGCCTGTTTGATGCGATCCGCCGAAAGCGCCAGGACGTCCAGATCCAATTGAATCAGCGGCTTGCCCAGTTCCGACTTCAAGTTGGCCGGGCCTCGCGCCGGCCCGCGAAGATCCTGGACGAGGAAATTCTGCGCGCGGCGCGTCGGGGGCGCGGTCACGCCTGCCGAGGCGCAAGGGAACAGCAAGCCGCTGGAACAAAAGGCCACGAAGAGAACCAAGGGTGCCAGCGCGGGAAAGCCACAACCCGCGGACATGGAAGGCATCCGGGCGCGCTGGCAGTTCAACGTTTCAGGTTCAAAGTTCAAGGTCAAAGTTCAAGGTTCAAGGTCAGATGGAGGTCATCGGGGTTGCGCGCTCGCCGAAGCGGTGACCGGATGCGTGTAAAGTCGAAGCTCCGGGGCTGAGTTCGGGTTGTTGGTTCGGATTTCCAACCAGGGCAGCTTCTCAACCCAGCGCCGGTCCTCCGCGAAAACGCGGTCCACTTCCCCGAGTTCCTGGCTCAAGAGAGGCCAGTACCGCGGCGGAATTTCCAGCTTCCCAAGTTTCATGGAGCGCGTCGCAAAATTCCAATCGTTGGTTCCGCCACGAAGTTAGAGGCCGCGGCGCCAGACCAGTGGAAACGAGAGGCCGAACCATTTCTTGCGAACCCAGCAGTACCACTGGATTTCCGGCCCAGAAAACCTGGCGCGGCTCGCGAGCAATTTCGGGCTGGTTTCCGGCGCGTTGGCCGGGCTCTTCAGTTTGTCCCCGGCATAGCGTTCGTCCAGATACGAATTGATTTCGATCTCAGTCAGCCGGATGAACCCGCTGCGGCCGGGCGACTCCAGCGCCTTTCTGAACAGCCCGAGCTTGCGCTGGACCTCCTGGGCGTCCAGAGCATTCGGCTCTTTGAACGCTTCTGCGTCGATGTCCGCCGTCACTTGAGAGTAGAAATAAACCGCCGCCATCCACGCCACGGTCACCACTCTGCGAATCCAGGCAGGCCTGGCTTTCATGCGAATCGCTCGCGAAACTACGCGTCGGACTTCGTGGACGTGGATTTTGCTGCGGTCGATTCGCCTTTGGCGGGCGCCGGCTTGCTCTCCGTCGAAGACGCCGGCGCTGGGGATTCCTTCTTCGCCGCTTCTTTGTATTTGTCGCTGCGATAGTCCGTGATGTAAAACCCGCTTCCTTTGAAAATCAGCCCGGCGCCGGCGGTGATGGCTCGTTTGACTTTGCCTTTGCCCCAAGTTTTCTGCCGGCAGAGGTCCTTGGGGCAGGTCGTGATCGGATGGTCCGAAATCGACTGAAACAGGTCAAAGGTCTCGTCGCATTTTGAACAAACATACTCGTAAGTCGGCATACTGGGCACAATGAAACATAACGTCGCACCGGAAGCAACGCTTTCAACACTTTGTGGCAGACTACTCAAGGTGCGATTTGAAGTGTCGGTCAGCGACTCCGATTGCCTTCCCTCTCTCCCCGCGAGGAACGAGTGGGGAGAGAGGGAGAAGACTTTGTTGGCCGACAGTTTTGATCGCACCCTTTCTTCTCAGAGGTGACTCGACGCAACTTTCGCGCTCGTGTTAGCTTGCGCCGTGAATTCGACCCCAAATGTGGACGCGCCGGAACAACAACTGGAAACACCGGACCTGCACCGGGATCCAGTCAGGCAATTCGACGTCTGGTTCAAGCAAGCCCTGGCCGCGAATCTTCCGGAGCCGACCGCGATGACGCTGGCGACCGCCAGCCGCGACGGCACGCCTTCCGCCCGCATCGTTCTGCTCAAGGGCTACGACGACCGCGGCTTCACGTTTTTCACGAATTACGAAAGCGCCAAGGGCAAGGAATTGTTGGAGAATCCACGCGCGGCTCTCGTTTTCTTCTGGCCGGAACTGAAGCATCAGATCCGGATTTCCGGCACGGTCAGCAAGGTGGCGCGCGAGGAATCGGAAACGTATTTTCGCCTGCGTCCCATTGGCAGCCGGATCGGGGCCTGGGCGTCCCGCCAAAGCCAGGTTCTGCGCAACCGCGAGGAACTGGATCAACGGGTGGCGGAACTCACGCGCCAATATGAAGGCAAAGACGTCCCGCTCCCGCCGCATTGGGGAGGGTACCGGCTGGCCCCGGAGACGTTTGAGTTCTGGCAAGGGCGTGAAAGCCGCCTGCACGACCGCTTCCGCTACCAGCGGGTCTCCGAACGCGAATGGAAGATCGAACGATTGTCGCCCTGAGCGAAAAACTCTTTTTATAGCGCGAGGTTCTGAGATTATTGCCCTATGTCATTCAAAACCCTTGGTCTGTCGGAACGAGTTCTCGAAGGTGTCAATGCGATGGGTTACGTCGATCCGACGCCCATCCAGCTTCGCGCCATCCCGCTGATTCTCGCGGGACGCGATGTCATCGGCAGCGCCCAAACCGGAACCGGAAAGACGGCGGCGTTTGCTCTGCCCATCCTCACGAAACTCGAACATCACCAGCGGGACGCGCGCGTCCTGGTGTTGGAACCGACCCGCGAGTTGGCCGCGCAAGTCGAGACCGCGTTCCGCGATTTGGCGCGATTCACCGGCTTGACGGCGACGGTGCTTTACGGCGGCGTGGGTTACGGATTTCAAACCGAGGCCTTGCAGCGCGGCGTGGATATCCTCGTCGCCACGCCGGGCCGGCTGCTCGATCATCTTGGGCGCGGCACGTGTCATCTGCGCGCGGTCGAATACCTCGTGCTCGACGAAGCGGATCGCATGCTCGACATGGGGTTTCTGCCGGACGTCCGGCGCATTGTCGAAAGGTGTCCGCGCGAGCGCCACACTTCGCTTTTCTCGGCGACGATCCCGCCTCAGATCGAATCCCTGATCCAGTGGGCGATGAAACGACCGGAGACGATTGAAATCGGCGCCCGCCGCACTCCGGCGGAGACGGTCAAACACGTGATCTATCCCGTGGCGGAAGCGCAGAAGACCAATCTCTTGCTCGAATTGCTCAAACGCGTGAATTACGACTCGGTGATCGTGTTTTGCCGAACGAAGCATCGCGCGGATCGCGTCGCGCATCTGCTGAAGCGCAGCAACCACGCCGTCGCGGTGCTCCACTCAAATCGCACTCAACGCGAACGCGAGCAGGCGCTGCGGGGCTTCCGGGACGGGCGCTATGAAGTCCTTGTGGCGACGGATATCGCCGCGCGGGGCCTCGACATCGCGGACGTGAGCCACGTCATCAACTTCGATGTGCCGCAGCACCCGGAGGATTACATTCACCGGATTGGCCGGACGGGCCGCGCAGAAGCGACGGGTGACGCGTTCACGATCATGGTCGCGGAGGATGCTCCGCACGTGTTCGCCATCGAACGCTTCATCAGTCAGAAAATTCCCCGGGTGAAGCTCGACGGATTTCAGTACCAGTACACGGCTCTTTTCGAGCAGGACAAGCCGGGCGCGCCGGCGGGACACCCGGGCCGCGTCCGGGCCGTGCGGTTGAGCGGCGGTTACTATTTCGGCCGTGCCAAGCGCCGGCGGAAGTGAAATCTGAACTCAGAAGTTCAAAGACGCACAAAGGAGATGCCGGATTCCCGGCTTCGTTTCCTTCGTTTGCACCTCTGTTTTCCAGCTCAGTCTGGCAACACTCTCGTTGCGAGAGGTCTCGATGGTGAGGCAGGCCCCGCGCCGCAGTTCTTTTCGCTGCCGTTCGCGGCGGCGCTCTGAATCGCGGCCTTCGCTTCAGCCAGGTGACCTTTGCCCGCGGAGACGCCGTTGAATGCGTCCACCTTATTTCCCTCCGCGTACGGCTTGGGCCGGGGCCAGAAGTTGTATTTGAAATTCTTCCAGTTATCGCCGCGCTGGTAATTCGTGCCGAGCGCGCCACTGGGATCGTACCCGCAATGGACCATGCAATTCTCACAGCGCGGATCGCGCGCCACCCCGTTGACGACGCCATATTTGTCCCAGGCCACTTTCTCCAACATTTCGCGGTAGCTCGCGTAATGGCCGTCGGTCATCAGATAACAGGGCGCTTTCCAACCGCGCACGTTGTAAGTGGGAATCGCCCAGGCCGTGCAGGTGAGTTCGCGTTTGCCCGCGAGGAATTCCTGATACACGGGCGTGCCGAGGATGGTGAAGCGTTCGCCCCAGTGCTGGATGTCTTTGAATTTTTGGCGGGTGATCTCTCGCGTGAGAAAGAAATCTCTCGGATCTTTGCCCAGGCGTTTGGCCATGTCCTTTTTCGCGGCGTCGTAATCGTAGCCCGGCGAAATCGTGTGGCCATCGCAGCCAAGTCCCGACAGGAATTTGAACATCCCTTCCAGCTCGCAGACATCCGTCTCCTTATAGACCGTGGTGTTCGTGGCGACCTGGTAACCGAGGATTTTCGCCATCTTGATTGCGGCCACGCATTCCCGGAACACGCCCTCGCGCTCGACGATCAGGTCGTGAGTGTATTCCAGCCCATCGACGTGGACGTTCCAGTAAATCCACTTGCTGGGTTGGATCGTAACCTTGGCGCGCGCCGTTTCATCGGCCTGGCGGATTTGCTCGGCCTCCTTCACGGAGACCAGTTGCTCCTGCGCGAGCGTTTGAAGTTTGCGATCCATGTCAGGCGACCAATGCGCGGCCATGTATTCGCGCATTTTCTTTCGCATGAACACCCCGTTGGTGCAGATGTAAATGATGCGGCCTTGCTCGCGCAGGCCGGCCACCAACTCTTCAATCTTCGGGTAAATCAAGGGCTCGCCGCCGCAGATGGACACCATGGGCGCATCGCAATCGTTGGCTGCCGCCAGGCATTTCTCAAGGGGAACCATGTCCTTGAGGTTGGTGGAATACTCGCGAATGCGGCCGCAGCCGGTGCAGGTCAAGTTGCACGTGTGCAGTGGTTCGAGTTGCAGCACGAGCGCGAATTTGGGCGTGCGCCGAGCCTTGTGCTTGATGATGTGCCCCGCGATCTTGGCCGTCAGGGCGAGAGGAAATCGCATAGATCAGTTGTTTTGAGCGATCCACGGAGGATTTTCCGGCAGAGGGGAAAGCGGCTTCGGTTGGGACGCGTTTGGAGGGACTGCTCCCAATCCGGGCAAAAAGAACGTGGCCGGAGAAACGCTGTGGGACGCGCTTAACCCCCCGCATCCGGCCCCGAAGAGAGCCAGGAGCGGGATGATCCCAAAACGCAAGAGTCTCGCATTCAATCGCACAGTGTGGAGTATAAGTATGGAAACCCTTGGCGCAACACTTTTTGGCCAAGCTACAACACCCGAATTGAATCCAATTAATAGTGACCATAGAAAAGGGGAGGGGGAGTGGGGGAGGGGCCGGTTGACTCAGAATCGTGCTGACCCAAGCCGATGCACGAAGCATGAGTCGAAAAGCCAACAAAGAGTA
>VHCZ01000051.1 GCA_016871535.1 Verrucomicrobiota bacterium | reverse complement strand
TTTTTCGCCAGACTTCGTTGCTTGCTCCTTACAGATCCACTTCGGGATATGCTCGTCGCTCGCGCCTCGTCTGGCCGAAAAATCCCTTGCCGCGAACGTGAGCGTATTTATGAAATGGACCACTTAGGCAAAGCTGTTTGGAAGCGGGCGCCGAATATCTTTTCGAGAAAACCAAGGAACTGGCTGGCGTCATCGCATTGCTGAAATCTCTTCAGTCTTTGGTGCTGAAAACGAATCCGTCCCTGCCACCGCCAAACACGTACCGTAACGACGCTCGGCAGTTTCCTGTTGAGCGTCGGTGTATTGTCGGCCTGGCCGCTCGAGGGCTTGATGCGCATCTTCATCAGCCACGACGCGCGCGGCTTTTACGTCGCGGCGGATGGCGCCGGCGGCAATTGTCGTCCCGATTCTAAACCTCAAACCAACCAGGACAACACCCGCGCGGCCGTGGCGATAACGCGCCAGGCGGGTCGGGCCGAACCGTTGCGCGGCAAGCTCGGGCACGCCTTGTTGGACCAATTGCAGCGCGCGCGGGCACGCCAGCGTGGGCAGGAACTTGTTCCAGGCCGGTTCCGGCTGGGTGGCGGTTTGTTTGACTTCGATCGGCAGCCACGGCTGACCGTCGCGGGTGATGAGAAAATCAATCTCGCGCTGCTCGCGGTCGCGCAGCAGCCACAACGCGAAGTCTCCCGCCCCGGTGTCCGTCCAGTAATGACAGGCCTTCAGCAGGTGGCAGGCGACGAGGTTCTCGAAACGGGCTGGGCCGGACGGGACGCTGGTGTATTCCCACAGATAAAGCTTGCCCCCTTTCTTGAGCGAGAGGCCAACGCGCCGGGCGTAGGGGCGGACCTCGAAGACGTAGTAAAGCAGTTCCAGTCCACGCAACCAGCGGTCAAGCGTCTCGAAGGCGACGCCGATGTCCTCGCGCAGGCTGTTGCGGCTGAATAGCGAGCCGACCCGTTCCGGCAGGAGAACGGCCAGCATCTGCGCTTTGCCAATCTCGGCGACGCGGCTCAAATCGCGCAGGTCCTCGCGCAAGACCTGCTCGTCACGGTTGCGCCGCCAGAGCCGGGTTTGGGCGGCGTCCTGCGCCAGGAACGGTTCCGGGAAGCCGCCGTGCTCCAGCAACGTCGCCAGCGCCGTCTGGCCGTCCGCGCTGGCAGGCAAATCCCCGCTGGCGAGCCGGCCCTGGAATTCCTCCGGACTGGCCGGCCCGTTGCCGATGGCTTCGGCGACGCTGAACGGATGCAGCCGAAAGTGCCGGTAACGGCCCGCCATGCTGTCGCCGCCGCGCTGATAGACGTTGAGCCGCGCGCTGCCGGTGACTACCAGGTCGAGCGGTTCGGGGCGTGTGTCATACAGCCCCTTGAGCGTCTGTTTCCAGCGGGGCGCTTTGTGGATTTCGTCCAGCACAATCAAGGGGCGAACGCCCGGCGGGCGGGGATAGACCTCCAGGGCGGTCCCGGGGGTGCGCGCCCACAACCGGCGAAACTCGAGTTGGTCCCAGTTGTGGTAGCGGCCCGCGCCGCGCTGCTCCAACAGCCGTTTGGCAAGGGTCGTCCTGCCCACCTGCCGCGGGCCGCTTACCCACCCCATCTTGTCCGACACCAGGGCCAGCCGGGTGACGGCGGCCTCGATGTAACGATCTTTCACGGCGACAAATTTAGACCGCATCGAAAATTCGTCACGGCCATTTTTCGATGGGCCGGAAATTTGTCGGCAACCTCCGGCGCTTCCCGCCCCCCGAACCGGTTCTTTGACTCCAAAAAGGGCGACTTTCACTCTCACGCTTCCTTGGACCGCAGCCTTCAGGCTGCTTCCGGCCCCGCTCTGGAGTTCGGCGTTGAAGCGGCCTGAAGGCCAAGGTGAGTAGGTGCTTCAGGCGAGCCATACCATGCTTTGGAAACAGTCCAGTTCTGTGCAGTTCTGGCCAAGAAAAGTTGAGCCGGAGTCTCGGACTTCATCCATTCTGCGCCGGTGATGCAAATAACTTGCTGCTCACCGGCAGAATCGATAAACCCCAGCGGACATTTTTAACACGCAAACGCAAACGAACATGGCTTACAAAGACATCATCCCGCCGCCAGGCGAACGGATTTTGATCAGCAACGGCAAGCTTACGGTCCCTGATAATCCGGTCATTCCTTTCATTCGCGGGGATGGCACCGGCCCGGATATTTGGGCCGCGAGCGAGCGAGTGCTCAATTCGGCGGCGCAGAAAGCCTACGGCGGACGGCGCAAGATCGCGTGGTTCGAGGTCTTCGCGGGCGAGGCCGCGAAGAACAAGTTCGACAACTGGCTCCCCGACGACACCATCACGGCGTTCAAGGAATTCCTGGTCGGCATCAAAGGACCGTTGACCACGCCGGTCGGCGGCGGGATTCGTTCGCTGAACGTGGCGTTGCGCCAGATGCTCGACCTCTACGTCTGCCTTCGCCCGGTCCAGTATTTCAAGGGCGTGCCCTCACCCGTGAAGCATCCGGAGAAGGTCGATATGGTGATCTTCCGCGAGAACACCGAAGACATTTACGCCGGCATCGAGTTCGCGGGCGGAACGCCGGAAGCCCAGAAAGTCCTGGATTTCCTGGCCAAGGAATTTCCCAAGGACTTCAACAAGGTCCGCTTCGGCACCAAACAAAAGGCGGCGGAGTTTTGGAAGATGGTCGGCGCGCCGGTTCCCGATGATGTGCGGGTCGGCATTGGCGTCAAACCGGTCAGTTTCAGCGGGAGCGTCCGGCTGATCCACAGCGCGATTGCTTACGCGGTCAAGTTCAAGCGCCGCAGCGTGACTCTGGTGCACAAGGGCAACATCATGAAATTCACGGAAGGCGCCTTTCGTGATTGGGGCTATCAGGTCGCCAAGGAATATTTTGGCGCCGTGGAAATCGACAAAGGACCGTGGTGCCGGATTCCCGATGGCAAACCCGGCGCGGGCATCGTGGTCAAGGACGCCATCGCGGACATTGCCCTCCAGCAAGTGCTCACTCGACCCAACGATTTCGACGTGATCGCCACGCCGAACTTGAACGGCGATTATCTTTCCGACGCGCTCGCGGCTCAGGTCGGCGGCATCGGCATCGCGCCGGGTGGCAACATCAATTACATCACCGGCCACGCGATCTTCGAAGCCACGCACGGCACGGCGCCAAAGTATGCCAACCTGGACCGGGTCAATCCCGGAAGCGTCGTGTTGAGCGGTGAGATGATGCTGCGGCACCTGGGTTGGACCGAAGCCGCGGATTTGATTCTCAAGGGACTGAATGGTGCGATCGCATCGAAGCGCGTCACTTACGACTTCGCCCGCCTCATGGAGGGCGCCACGGAGATCAAGTGCTCCGAGTTCGGCGATAATATCATCGCGCACATGTAGGAACGGCATCTTGCCGGCCTGTCAGGAAGGAGTGAAGCTCTTCAGGTCGAGCCAAAAGACGGCAACCGGTTACGCCGACACGTCACGCCTTTGCTTTTCTTCGCCTCGGTTCTTCGATCGCCACGATGTGGAGCGTGTCGATCTTCGTGACCGATTCGTTTCTGCCCATGACGAGCACTTGCCCTGGCGACACAGCCACGAAGTCAGGATGAGCAACCCGAACCCGCGTACCATCGCTCAATCGAATGACAAACGGGCTGGGATCGCTGTTGATTCTCTGGCTGATGAGTCTGCTGTTCATCTATGATGCTGTTATGTTCTTTCGCCAAATGCTTGCGGTCAACACTACTGTAGTGTGTGGTCCAAGTTATCGGCTCGGCTTCAATTGCTTCGTTGGGGCGGCCGCGCCGGTCACTTCTTCAGCGATTCGTCAGGATTCTTGGCCTTGTCACGGAGCTTGCCTTTCTCGTCGTCGAGCCTCCTGTTGATTGTGAGTCGCCATAGCTCGGGCGCGCGGAGGGTGGGTCACGGGAAGCTACTCACGAAGCGGCTGGCGCGGACCCACCTTTGAAGGAATGTGAGCGACACTTGACCTGGAACGGCCGCTGCCTTTGGCCAGGTTGCATGCCGAGCAGGTCACCTGATTGCGCGAACGACTTCCGACTCCGTGCCGTGATGGTTGAATTGGCGCTCGATAATGAGCTGTCGCGGGTGCGGGCACCAATCGAACCCGGGGCGCCGGTTACTTCTTGAGTGCCTCGACGTGTTGCTGCATGGCGTTGAGAAGAGCTTGGATCACGGCGGTCGGCTTGCCCATCCACATTGCGCCGACCGTAACCGGCGGAAAATCCGGCAACGGCAGCAGGCGGATTTCGGGAGAAAACCTCGCCTTGGGTGGAAGCACACCCAGACCGATGCCATAGCCTTCCGCCACGTATGCCTCCACCAAAGCCAGCGAACTGACTTCGATGCCCGTGAACCAGTCCACGCCCAATCGGCTCAGACTTTGTTGAAAATTCTTACAGATGGTTTCATTCGACTGCAGACTGATCAGCGTCTCCTGGATTCGGTCGCGCTTCCAGAGTTCCTCAGCCGACTGGATTCGGTTTGATTTCCTCACCAGGAGGATAAGGGGAAGTTTCAGCAACGGCAGGGTGTGCGTTCCCGAAATCGGCTTCGAATCCAGCAAAGTGACAGCCACGTCGATCTCTCGCTTCTGCAGCAAACTCTCCAGCTCCGGCTGATACCCTTCGTGCAGAGTGAATCTTAGTTTCGGAAACTTCTTTTGCGCCGATTGAATGACTTCCGGCACATGATCGCGGAGAACGATTTCCGAAGCGCCAATGCGCACGTGCTGCGAAATGCCGCCGCGAATCTTGTCCGCGACCGCGCTCACGTTGTCGAAAAATGGCCGAATGAAGGCGTAAAGCTCTTCACCGGCCGGGCTGAGGACAAACGGGCGCCGCTGAAACAAAGTCACGCCGAGATATTCCTCCAACTGGATCACTTGCCCGCTGACCGCGGGCTGCTGGATTCCGTAGGGGATGTTCCGCACCGCTTCGGCGATTCCTCCATGTTTGGCGACATAATAGAACAACTCCAGATGGTGGATGTTCATAGATTGATTTTGCTGATGGTGGCGCTGAATTTATCAATTACCGCCCGCCCAGCAAGCTCCCGTATCCTGCCGTGCAGTTCGGGCAGTTGGTTGCATTTGAATTTTTCGATGAACATCGACATGACCTATCCCCTCCCCCTGAACGTCCCCCTCTCCCGTCCTACGGACACCCTCTCCCCCTCCGAGGGGGAGAAGGCACGGGAGAGGGGGACGTTCAGGGGTCCAATGTGCGAAGTCTTGCTTTGGAGAATTCTCACCCCGGCCCTTGGGGAGAAGGAGCGTTCGATGCCACGCTGGAATCTGCCGACATGCTTCGATCAGCCTGGCCCTGCGAATGCGGAACCCCTCTCCTGGGGGAGAGGGAAGGGTGAGGGGGAAGACACCGGCCTCCAACTTGTGGCGGAGTGCGCCACCGAGGCACAAAGGCCAGCCCAGTTGGAATCATGAAATTGATCGTTCCACATTTGAATCTGGTCGTGGCGTGGATCTGGATCTTGCTTGGCTTCCTGTCGGGAATGATCCTGGGCTTGAGTTTCCACCGAGAGGACTGGCTGGGCGGTTACGGGAGTTTCCGGCGCCGCCTGTATCGCCTGGGGCATATCTCATTCTTCGGGCTGGGGACCGTGAATCTCCTGTTCTTCCTCACCGTTCGAACCTTCGCGACTGTTGGAGAAGGAACCCAATTCGCTTCCTGGGGGTTCGTTCTCGGCGCCCTCACCATGCCGATCTGCTGTTTTGCCACGGCGCATTGTCCGAGGTTCCGGATGTTCTTCGCCGTTCCGGTGCTCAGCCTGATTCTCGGCGGTTCGCTCTTGCTCTGGGAGATCATCAAATTATGAAAATCGGATTCATTGCCATGAGCGGTGTGCGCGCGCACAACGACGAACTCACCCAACTCGGCCTGACGTTGCCCGGGTTCGTCGAACGAAACAAAATCATCGCGTCAATGCCAAGTCTGTCCCTCCTGACTCTGGCGGGGTTGACGCCGGACAAGTTCGAGGTCGAGTATCGCGAGATCGCAGACTTGAAGCAATGCACTGCGCTGCCTGAGGATTACGATCTGGTGGCGATCAGTTCCTTTTCGGCGCAGATCAACGAGGCGTACCAGCTTGCGGATCATTATCGGGCCAGGAGAGTCCCGGTCGTTCTGGGCGGGTTGCATGTCACGTCCGTTCCGGAGGAGGCCAAAGAACACTGCACGAGTGTAGTGGTCGGCGAAGGCGAGCCTTTGTGGCCTATGATCCTCAAGGATTTTGAAAGGGGGAATCTTAAACCCTACTACGCCCAGTCGCCGCGCGGCAGTTTTGACCTGCGAGAGGCTCCCCTGCCCCGCTTCGATCTGCTCGATCCGGACAAATACAACCGAATCACGGTCCAGACCAGCCGGGGTTGTCCGCACAAATGCGAGTTCTGCGCCAGCTCAATCCTCCTCACGCCGAGATACAAACTCAAACCGGTCGCCAAAGTGATCGAAGAAATCCACGCCATCAAACGCATCTGGTCGCGGCCCTTCATCGAATTCGCGGATGACAACAGCTTCGTGAACTACACGCATTACAAGGAGCTGTTCCGGGCGCTGGTTCGGGAGAATCTGCGCTGGTTTACGGAAGCCGATCTGAACGTCGCCAGGGACGACGAGTTGCTCGGCTTGATGCGCGACTCGGGTTGCCAGCAAATTCTGATCGGACTGGAGAGCCCGCGAAAAGTCAGCCTGGACGGCGTCGAATTGAACGCCAATTGGAAAATGCGCCAACAAGAGCGCTACAAAGAAGCCATCGCGAAAATCCAATCCTTCGGCATCACGGTCAACGGCTGTTTCATCCTGGGTCTTGATGGCGACACGCCGGAGGTCTTTGATGACGTGCTGGCTTTCGTGCGCGAATCGGGTCTGTACGAAGTGCAAGTCACGTTCCTGACGGCCTTCCCCGGCACCCCGCTCTACCATCGGCTCAAAGCTGAAGGACGAATCATTCGCGACAAGGCCTGGGAACTTTGCACGTTGTTTGACATCAATCTCCGGCCCAAAGACATGTCCATCGATCAACTGCAACAAGGTTTCCTGCGGCTGGTCAAAACGCTCTACTCGGCGGAGGAAACTCAAACGCGCCGCCGCCGCTTCAAGGCTCGTTTGAAAACCTCTCCGAACTTTGGTCGGCACCGCCCCTTCAAGCACTCCGAGGCGGTGGCATCGCTCGCGGCGTGAGCCGCGCAGTGCATCCACATCGGCAAGTCACAAATCAGTTGCCGCACGCGAACGCTTGGGTTTAATTACGACCGTTAAACCAGAGCCTGCACATGCCATGAACTCTCTCCATTCCCGCCGTGCCGCTTTCACGCTGATTGAACTGCTGGTCGTCATCGCCATCATCGCTATCCTGGCCGGCATGCTTTTGCCGGCGCTTTCCCGCGCCAAGAACAAGGCGCAATTCACCAAGTGCCTGAGCAACAACCGGCAGATCGGCCTGGCGCTCGTGCTTTATACCGGCGATTTCAACGAGACCATGCCGCTCTGCCGCGACTGGGCTTCCTTGGGCGGAAAGGACGGGCGCTACGACATGTTCGTGGCCATGACCAACAAGCCGCTTTACCAATACCAGGGCACGCCGGAGATTTTCAAATGTCCGTCGGACCGGGGCGATTCCATGGGCATGCGTTGGGTGAACATCAATTGCACCAATTGCTACGTTCAATACGGCACAAGCTATCTCATGGAATGGTCGGGGGATTACATGCGCACCAAGCGGGTCTTCGGAAACCTCAATGCCTCCCGAACTGAGTACGCCGGCCAATCCATGAAAACCTCCGAGATCGCCCTCAGTCCGGGGAATAAGATCATCCTCGGCGACTGGATCTGGCACATGAATCGCGGTTGGGATAGTCCACGCAGCGTCTGGCACAATTACAAAGGACGAAGCCTGGTCGTGATGCTCTTCGGCGACGGACACGCCGAAGGCTACAAATTCCCCACCAAACCCGAAGGGGATCCGTTCTGGAACGCGACGCCCAATCCAACCAACCAGTGGTGGTAGCGCGGCTTAACCGTGACTACGCAATTCGACGCCGCGTTCCCCCTCACCCCAGCCCTCTCCCTCAGGGAGAGGGCGTTGTTTTTTCCAACGCAGGAATGGTCCCCGAATGGCGAATTGAACCACGGCCCAGGAAATGTTCTCCCTCTCCCCTGGGGAGAGGGCCGGGGTGAGGGGAACGGAGCCGTCGGACTGAATAGATACGGCTTAATCGGAACCGCGTGCTGCAAGACGGCGCCTGATCTTAGCCGCGCCCGCTCGTTTGAGTTTGAGCGAAGGATAAATCGGAGATTCAGGACGTGGAGTGAGGGTCTGGCGTTGCGGATCCGCGATAAGGTCCAGCTCTTCCATCACGACTTGTCCGATGAGCGCTTCGCTGAGTGGCGGCCTCACAATGCATTCTGTGGTCATGGCGCGGTCGCCGATTTTGATCGTGACGGCTCCGGCAACTGGGCGTTCATCCCGTCGATCATCCGCATAGGAAACGACCACCCTTCTGCGGGACCGGAGGCCTAGTTTCTCAACGACGTCTTGCGGCAAGGCCAGCATCACGGCTCCCGTATCCGCCACGGCGTCCATTGAGTGACGTCGCACTTTGTCTTCCTGCAACCGTCCCTCTTCCTGCAACGCTCGGTCCACGAAGTTTTCCAGTTCAACCCTGACAGCAATCTCGCCCATAGGTCTTCAGTGCCAGCAAAACCGTACGGCGTCAAGGTCGGCGAGGTCAGCGCCAGCAATTCTCATGTTGGCCGCACGTAGTCCCGGCTTCAGCCGGTCCGGGCGGGAAGATCGCCAAAGAACCGGTTAAAACCGCGACTACGTGCGGGTCGTTTTCAATGCAGGGCCAAAATGAGAATTGCTGGATCAGCGCGCAGTCAAGCGGACCGGCGCCTAATCGAACAGCCAATTCATTGGGAAAGCGAGTGACCAGACAAGACCTTTCCACGTGAGAGGCCGGACCAGCTCAGCAAAGAACTCTGCGGCAGGTTTCATTTGAGGTCAGGGCGTACTTTCAGAGCATTTTCTGAAACCAATTCGCCAGCGATGGGGACCGCACACGCCCTCGCGTGCCGGGGTCGGCGCCCCCGCCGACCCCATCTTCAGTCCGAAAAAACGATCATGTGAAGAGACGGCTTCTGCGACGCTCCGGCTGGCGAGGCGCCAGCCGGGACACGCGAGGGCGCGTGTGCTCCCCAATTGCGGATGGCATCCAATTCTTCGAACAAACTCGACATGGTCTTTAATTGCCACCTTTCGGCGGTGTGATCGCGTCACTGTCCACGGAAATCGCCTGTTGCATTGTTGTTTTCATTTGCGTTTCCTCCATTTGAAGGCCAATGCGGCAAGTCCCAGCATGAGCAGAATCCACGTCCCCGGTTCCGGAACCGTCGGGACGCTGGCCGCCTCGACCGGAGTCAACCCCGCCGCTTGATATTGCTGCTGAGTTTCAAGAACGACGGCGCCCGAAATCGCGGTGACCAGTTGATACCGCGCCGCGAGTTTCAACGCCTCCGCCACCTGTCTGGATTTCGTCAAGGCGCGCACCCGCTCGGCAGCCCACAAGCGCACGATGTGCGACGACGCCGTGGCACTCGCCTTTCCGGCTGCTGCTTCCCGGTCCACCGCGCGTGCCAGCCGATATTCTTGTCGCCGTCCACTCCAGATCGCGAAAAGCCGTTCCAGATCGCCGTGCAAGTCGCCGAGCCTGGGCCACGCGGTAAACGCATCCAAAGTGCCCAATTGCTCCGTGATCCGATTCGGCCCGCTGCGCGTGGCCAAATCCAGAATCAATGGCCCGTCGCGGCCCGCTCTCCATTCCAGTCGTTGGCGCAGGGACTCCAATCCGGACAACACCACGGGCTGTGGGCCATGAATCCAGAGCAACGTACCGTCCGCTTTGGCCGCCGCCCATTCCCAGGCTTGGAGCAACGCAGGGACATCGTCTTGCCCGCCGACGCCGCGGAGCTTGCCCACGATTTCGGATACCCGTTCGCTGGACCGCCATTCCGAAGAATAGATTTGGCGCACACCATCCTGGGCCAGCCAGACTCCCAGTTCGGGTTTGGCGGGAACGCCATTTAACGCGCGCGCGACGGACGGGAAGAACTCGTTCATGTCCTCCGAACCATCCAGGACAATCGCAATCCGCGAAAGGAACACCGGGCTCCCCTGCTCCAACGTTTGCACGATGACCGCGCCGTCGTTGCTTCTCTTGTCCAGAGCGCGGACCGTTTGGAGCCGGGGCGAAATCGCGAAGCGCATCGCCACGTCCACCGAACCCAAAACTGCGTCCGCGACCTCGCCATGAATCCCCGTTTTTCCCGGCTTGCTCCGATCTACGGTGAGGCCGTTTAGCACGACGCTGGCAGGCTCCGGCGCTTCAAGCCACAGACTGTGGCGGAACGGGGACGCCACTCCGAAGTTGCGCTCGATCACGCGCGGAAGTTTCAGCGCCGCGTGGTTTGAGTTCTCGACAAGGAGCGGCGCCGTAATTCCCAGGCGGATTTTCATCGTGCCGCCGTTGGGCGGAATCGGAAAACATTGGACCAACACGCGATCCGGCCCCGTCGTCGTGACCAGCACGGGATCGCGACGTTGCTGGACGGCGACCTTTTGATACGCCTCGCGCACCTGCGCGCGGCCCGCGAACGCCGCCTCGCGTTCTTCCCCGTTCACCCAAAGCGTGAGCCGCGACACCACGCCTTCGGGCGGCAGAAGGATTTGTGCGCGCGCCTCCCGCTGGCTGCGTTCGTGGTCGTTTCGGAACTCCAGGATCCATTCGAAGTAAGCCCAGCCTTCGTCCGGGCGGCACATGCCATCGAAGCGCGATTGCGCGAGGGACAACCCGCGAACCTGTCCAGCCACCGTTTCGCCGCCCAGGCCCTGATCCCAATCGAATTCGCCAAAAAGGTCGCGGCCCGCGCGCTGATATTTGCTCAACGGCGGCGCGACCGAATTGAAGGGCTTGCCCGTCACGCGATAATAAGCCTTTCGCGCCAGCTCGGCGTTGGGACGCCGGCCTCCGAAAAGCTCGATCCACAATCGGTCGCCTCGGCCGTAGCACTCCATCAGCAAAATACTCTCGCTGCCCCAGAGCCGAAGATTCGCAATGGCCGAATTGGCTTCCTCCGGGGAATCCGATCCGGATCGATCGATCCAATGACGCGTGAGCGACGCCGGCAAAGCCAGGCCCAGCAACAGAGCCAGCGACCCGGCCATGGCCCAGCCCCAGCCGCGCAAGCCCGGCTTCCCGCTTCGCCTATGTTGTCGCTTCAACTCGCCCCGCAGCCACAGCGCCGAGGAAAGCGCACAAACCGGCGCGAGCGGCAGCAACCCCAGGCCGAAGTAAAAGATGCCGATGACCGCAAAGAACATCATCGGCAAATAGAGCGCGGTGTAGAACAAGCTCACGCCGCACGCGACAGCGTTTCCCAGCCACAGCCAATCCGGCACGGCGCGGTCCGGTCTCCGCACTTCCCTCCAGGCAAGCCAGTTTGCGGCGGGCACGGCGGCAGCAAGCAACACGTGCATCCAGGTAGGCAAGGGATCGAAAAAGGTTCCGGCGCAAAGATGAGTCGCCAGTTCAAAGGCAATCGTGATGACCGGCAGCACGATCCCAAACACCATCACAAGCTCGGTGGAAAGCGGCGGCAGCTTTTTCGGTTGATTCCATTGCGGCGGCGGCGGCTTTTCGCCCGGTTCATCGTCCGGCAACGGACCGATGCGCCGGACGATTCGCTGCACGTCGTCGTGCGTGACTACGGGTAAACGCAACGCCGCCACCTCCTGCTCCACGTGCCTCCGCAGATCGGCGACGACTTCGTCGGCATCGGCCCCACACGAGGACACACGGAGCCGGTTGCGTTCCAGATAACCTTCCAAAGTCCGATGAGCGGTCGTAGTCCAGTTGTTCATAACGATGGCAATTTGTGCAGGCTGCGCGTGCCTTGGTTGAGCTTGTCCAGAAAATCATTCATGTCCGCCAAGGTCCGCCGACCCTCCTTGGTCAGGGCGTAGTATTTGCGCGCCGGGCCTTCGGTTGATTCCTCCAGCCGCGCGCTGACCAACCCCGCGACGCGCAGGCGCGACAGCAGCGGATAAAGCGTGCCCTCCGTAAGGGCGAGGCCGGGGACGGATGCGAGTGTCTTCACCAGTTCGTAGCCGTAGCGTTCCTGGTTTTCCAGAGCGCGCAGGATGCAAAGTTCCAGCACGCCTTTGCGTACTTGGACAATCCAGTTGTCAAAGAATTCACTCATGGCCGGCGGTTTGTTCCTGACCCGTCATGCTACTATGCTATACAAGGTAGCTGCTTTTGCCAAGCACTTTTGGGTGCTTTCTTCTAGATGCAATTCAACAGGAGAGAACCGAGGCAACAGAGATTGAAGATGGCGAGGCTTATCCAGGTTCTCCTGCACCTTTTTGTCGCTCCGAACGCTGAAGCGGCATAAATGCCGCGCTCCGCTCGCTCCGTGATGAGCGTCACGGGGGTGAGAGGCCACGATCTTCCCCTCCGTTATCTCCGTTGCCTCCTGTTCATCTCAGCTCACTCCACCATCACGATGCCGCGGCGCAGGGCGGCGGTGGCGGCTTGCGTGCGGTCGCGCACGTTGAGCTTGCCGAGGATGCTGTTGACGTGGTTCTTGACTGTGCTTTCCGTCACGGAAAGCGCGGAGGCGATTTCTTTGTTGCTCATGCCTTCAACAATCAATCTCAGCACTTCGAGTTCCCGCGATCTCAAGTCCGGATGCGGCATCCGCTGGGCCAGCCGCGCCGCGACCCCCGGCGGAATACAATATTGCCCGCTGTGCACGGCACGGATGTCGTCGAGGAATTCATTGCGAGGAATGTCCTTCAGCAGATAGGCCCGTGCTCCGGCCTGCAACGCCCGGTAAATATTCTCGTCCCCATCGTAAGTCGTCAGGACCACGATGCGCGCCTCGGGAAATTGGGCGCGAATCTCGACGGTCGCCTCGACGCCGCTCAAGCCGGGCATGCGCAGGTCCATGAGGACAATGTCAGGCCGATGTTCGCGAAAAAGCTGCACGGCTTCCTGGCCATTGGTGGCTTCGGCAACCACCGCCATGTCCGGCTGGCTGTCGATCATGCTTCTCAGCCCGGTGCGAACGACCCAGTGATCGTCCACGATGAGGATACGAATCGATTTGGTCTTCGTCATGGCTTTATCGACTGCTTAAAGGGCCGTGCAACTCGGTAGGGCGAGTCCGTCCCGGCGCGCCGCTCGACGTGCATGGAACACGTCCGGGGCTCGCTGGGGACAGGCTCGCCCTACCGTGTGGTTCATGGGAAGCTTCCTTGGTTTCAGAACCATGCATCTGGACCTGGGAAGCTTTCTTGGCCTCAGCGCCATGCACATGGTCCTTGAACCGAAAACCGTGCGGACCGCAGCCTTCAGGCTGCTTCCGCGCACTCGCCGGAGTCCAGCGCTGAAGCGGCCTAAAGGCCACGATCCGGAGGATCGGTTCATGGGAAGCGAGGAAACTCATTGAACCGGCACCTCCACTTCGACTTCGGTGCCCTGGCCTGGGCTGGACTTGAGATCCAGGCCCGCGCCCATTTGTTTGGCGCGCTCTCGCATCCCCAGAAGCCCAAAGTGCGCTCCGTTGGGGCGCTGCGCTGAGAGCACTTCAAAGCCCTGTCCGTCATCGCGAATTCTCAAGAGCACGGTTCGCGGTTGATAATTCAGTTCAATCTGAATGCTTCCGGCCTGGCCATGCTTGAGCGAGTTCGTGATCGCTTCCTGGCCCACGCGCAAGAGGTTGTTCTCAATCTTGGACGGGATCGGCCGCGCCGCGCCGAGGGTTTGCACGCGAACGTCCACCGGTTTTTGGCCGACCATTTGTCGCGCGCTCTCAGCCAGCGCTGTCGCGAGGTCGCCGTTTTCCAGGGTTGCGGAGCGCAAGTTCATCACCGAGCGCCGCGCTTCGGCCAGGCTGTGCCGGACCATGTTCAACGCCAAGGTCAAATGTTGCTGTGCCTGGGCCGGCGCGTCGGTCAATTTGGTGGCCACGGCTTCCAGTTGAAAAGCGATGCCGGCGAAACCTTGCGCGAGCGTGTCGTGGAGGTCGCGGGCAATCCGGTTGCGTTCCGACAGCACGAGGGAGAATTGCGCTTGAGCCCGCCGCATCCGGCGCCAGTGAAAACTCCATCCCGCCAGCCCCACCGCCAGCGCGCAGAGTGTGTAGAACCAGTACGATTGGTAAAAATAAGGCGCCAGCGAAAAGGCGAACGCCGCGCCCTGTTCGTTCCAAACTCCGTCGTTGTTGCAGGCCGCCACGCGGAACCGGTAATTGCCCGGTGGAATCTTGTTGTAGAAGGCCACGCGCCGCGCGCCCGCCTCGACCCAATTCTGATCCACGCCTTCCAATTTATAGCGAAAACGCACCTTCTCGGGCGCCAGGAAACTGAGCGCGGTGTAATGGAACGTGAACGCTTGCGATCCCGGCGCCAGTTTCGCGGCGTGCGTCAGATCAAGGTCGCGGTTGCTCACGGACACGCGCTCGATGAGCACGGGCGGCGGCTGGTCGTTTCTTCGGATGCGTCCAGGATTGATCCGCGCGACGCCGCCGGCCGTGGGAAACCGCAGGGAGCCATCGCGGCATTTCCATCCGGCCGGCTGCGTGCCGCCTTCGCACTGCGCGGTCTTCAATCCGTCCGCCACGCCGTACGCGACACAAACCAGCGCCGAGGTTTGGCGGGCGTCGTAGGCGGCCACGCACTGCTTCGCCAGGCTGAACACACCGCGATTGGAAGAAATCCACAACGTGTCGTTATCGTCTTCGAGTATCCAATAGATGAAATTGTGGAACAGGCCGTCGCGCACCGTGTACGACGTGAACTGGCCGTTGGCCAGGCGCGTCAGGCCTCCTTGCGTGCCGAACCACAGCACACCGTCGTGGTCTTCGTGCATGCAATAGACCGCGTTGCGCGCCAGGCCGTCCTGGGTGGTGTAACCCGTGAAATTCCCGTCGCGTTGCCGGCTCACGCCTCCGCCGTCGGTGCCGATCCACATGGCGCCGTCGCGGGCTTCATAGACACACCTCGGCAAATCGCTGGCCAATCCTTCTTTCATGGTCAGAACAGAGAATGTCCCGTCCCGTAAGCGCACGAGTCCGCCGCCGCGCGTGCCGATCCAAAGACTGCCTTCGCGATCCTCGTACAGCGCCTCGACAAAATCGTGCGGCAAACCTTCCAGGAACGTGTAATTGGTGATCTGGCCGTTCCGAAAACGGCTCAATCCCTTCCACGTGCCCACCCAGAGATTGCTGTCCCGATCTTGAAGAATCGTCCGGACCTTGTTGTCGGCCAATCCGTCCGCGAACGAGAACATCTTGACGCCTTCCTGGTTCGCGCGCGCCACGCCGTTCCAAGTTCCCAACCAGAGCTGGCCCTGGCGATCCTGGATAACATCGAGCACGCCCGACCGAGGCCAATCCTCGGCCGCGGTGTAATGGAGGAACTTCCCATCCTTGAGCCAGCTCAGCCCGCCGTTGAACGTGCCGATCCAGAGATGGCCTGCGCGATCCTCATGAAGCGCGCGGATGTCGTTGGATTGAAGCCCGTCATGGGTCTCCGCGCGAAACACCGTGAACGTGACGCCGTCGAACCGGGCCAACCCATCGCGCGTCCCAATCCAGAGGTAGCCATCCCGCGTTTGAGTGATCACCTGAACGGAACTCTGCGGAAGCCCTTCGCTTTTGGTCCAGACATCCTGATGGTACTGCGTGATCGCTTTGGCTGGGTCGAGCGCGTGGCTGAGCGGCGCCCACTGAAGGGCGGTCAGCAAAGCAGTCAACCAAGCCCACGAACCATGGAGTATCCCCTCAGTTAAGGTAGTTAAGGTGGGGCGAGGCTCCTGCCGAGCCAATGCCATCGAAGAAAAGCTCCGCAGGAGCGTCGCTCCACCGTCGTTAACCGAGGGCTTACAACCATGGACGGTCGCATTGATTGCGGCTCTGGAATTTAGGGTGCAGCAACAATATGGCACGAGCCTCCCGCTGGACAAGATTTCGTTGCCGGGCAGTTCACCGCCGGATTTTGGAGGTTGGACATTGGCATGAAGAAATCCCAACGGAATTTCGCCTCAAAGCCCCAGCGATTCTCATTTTGGCGTGCTTGGAGCGCGGCCATCCAGGCCGCAGCGTTCCGCGGACCTGTTTGGACTCGACGCACCTCCTTCCCATGAACCGGCCCCGCAAAATTCAGGGCGGACCCAAATTGAGGGGGAACCATCGCGGTCCGCCCCGAATTCGTGGGGGATGACAGGTTTCATGGTCCATGTGCATGGCACTGAGGCCAAGGCAGCTTCCCATGAACCGTTCCTCCGGACCGTGGCCTTTAGGCCGCTTTGGCGCTGAACTCCGGAGAGGGCGCGGAAGCAGCCTGAAGGCTGCGGTCCGCACAATCTCAGGTTCATGGGCCACGTGCAGGGCTCGAAGGCCGTGGGAGCTTCCCATGAACCAGACGGTAGGGCGAGCCTGTCCCAGCGAGCCGCGTCGGACGTGTTCCACGCACGTCGAGCGGCTCGCCGGGATGGACTCGCCCTGCCGGGTTCATGGGGCGAGAGCATGGTGATCGGACCAAGGAAGCTTTCCGTGAACTGAAGGTAGCAATCAGTAATCAGTGTTCAGTATTCAGTATTTCGCCTGTCCCTGATTACTGATCACTGATCACTCATCACCGGCTCACGGCCGGCGCTTTTTGCTGAAATGGCGCCATAAAACGCGGTCAGTTCATCCGCCCACACGATCACTTTTCCCCCATCGCCTGCCTCCGTCGCATCCGCCCGGATCGTCACGCCTCGGCCTACGAAAGTTTTCTGGGAGTTCTTCACGCTCCCGTTCCCCTCTCGATGAACCGTGAGGAAGGGCGAGTCCGTCCCGGCGAGCCGTTCGACAGGATATGGTGACGTTTGCTCTCGGCTCGCTGGGGACAGGCTCGCCCTACCGTCCGGTTCGTGGGAAGCCTCCTGTTCCTCACGAACCGTGAAACCCATCCCTTCCCCTCCCTGGAGGCGAAGGGGTGGGTTGGTTCATGGACGGGAGAACAGTTGCTGAAAACACCGCGGAACAGCAAAAGCACGTCAGACTACTCACCTTTCCGCCGCCTTCCAAAACCGGTTCAGGGTCGCGGAGATTTCTTCCGGGTCCCCCACCCCGTCCGGCTGCCACCAATCCGGCATTAATTCTCGGTATCGCCGCTCGGCAAATCGGATGTCGATCAGCAACACTACCCCGCGATCCGTCTCGGTACGGATCACCCGGCCCGCGGCCTGGCAGACCCGCGTCATTCCCGGAAAGACATACGCGTAATCGAATCCGGCGCCGTTCTTCGTGTCGAAATGGGCGCGAATCAAGTTGCGTTCCAGGCAAATCTGCGGGAGGCCCACCCCGACGATCACCGCGCCGATGAGCCGTTCGCCCGCCAAATCAATTCCTTCACCGAAAATCCCGCCCATGACCGCGAAACCCACCAGCGTTCGATCGTGGTCCGACCGGAAAGCCTGCAAGAAGGCTTCGCGCGCTTCCTCGGTCATGCCCGGAGCCTGCGCCAAAGTGGACACGCCCGGATACAACTCGACGAAGCTGCGCCGCACCTGATCGAGATACTGATACGAGGGGAAATATACCAGGTAGTTGCCCTGTCTGCCTTGCGTTACGGCGCCGATCGCGCGAGCCACCTCTTCCACAGTTGACCCGCGCCGTTTGAAGTCGGTGGCAATGGAATCCGCGATGAGCACGCGAAGGTTCTCGCGCGGGAAAGGCGACGCCAATCTTAGAACCGCGTCTTCGGCATCGCGACCGAAGGCGTCGCGGAAGTATTCGATGGGTGATAGAGTAGCCGAAAAGAAGATCGCAGCCCGTCCGCGCCGGGTCGCTTCCAGGAGGAAGGACGCCGGATCCAGGCAATAGAGCCTGAGGCGCGTGGTATCGCGCAGCCCTTCGACCAAGGTCACGTATCGTTCATCGAACAGGTCGAGCGTGCGCAAAAAGTCGGCGACTCGAAAGTAGAGCATCAGGAGTTCGTCGCGGAATGGCACCGGGGTGTTTTGGGCCAGCCATTCTTCCGCTTTGCTCAAGAAGGCTCGAAGCACTGGCGCGAATTCCGCGGGAGGTTCGGCGCGAGCGAACGACGACCGCTCGTCAACGTAGGGCAGGCTTCCAGCCTGCCCGCTGACAGACGAAAGACGAGGCAGGCGGGAAGCCTGCCCTACTCTTGGGCCTTGTTCTGAGGAGGACTCTGCTCGCAGCGTCGAAAACTGCTTTGCGATGTTAATCATCTGCCGGGCAAGCGATGGCAGATGCTTCTTCGTCGCTTTGCTGGCTTCCCGGAATTCTTTATCCCCAAGCTCGGACGAAAACATCTCGCGCGAGCGATCCACCAGATTGTGCGCCTCGTCGATGAGAAAAACGTAATCTCCACGCTCCTGATCGAAGAAGCGCCGCAAATAAACCTTGGGATCAAACACGTAATTGTAGTCGCAAATGATCGCATCCACCCAACGCGACACATCCGCGCACAACGCCGCGGGACAAACCTGATGTGCGCGCGCCAATTCCTCCAAGGCCGGCCTCGTCAACGTCGCCTGGCTGAGCGCGCTGCGGAGGGCCTTTTGGACCCGGTCGTAATAGCCGACTGCATAGGGGCAGGTCCGGACGTCGCAGGGGTGGCCGTTGTTGAAGCAGAGTTTTTCCCGCGCGGTAAACGTCAGCGTGCGGAGGCGCAAACCCGAGGCGCGCAAATCCGCGAATGCCTTTTCCGCCACCGTGCGGCCAACAGTTTTGGCGGTCAGGTAGAAGATTTTCGTGACCACGCCTTGCTCCAACGCCTTCACGGACGGAAACAAAACCGCAATCGTCTTCCCGATGCCTGTTGGCGCTTCGGCGAACAGATTGCCCCCCTCGGACAACACGCGGGCCGCCGCCGACATCAACGCCTCCTGACCCGCGCGGAATTGCGGGAAGGGAAAGGAGAGCGCGCGGATCGAGTCGTCGCGCAACTGCCACCACTGGATTTGTTCGCCGAGCCAGGCCGCATAGACGCGCGTGAGTTCATTGAAGAACGCGCTGAGTTCACCAGCGTCGAGTGATTGCCGGAACGGGGTCACGGTCTCGGAATCCAGGTCCAGATAAGTGAGCTGAACGTCGATCCGTTCCAGGCCCTGCTGCGTGAGGTAGATGAAGGCGTACGTCTTGGCCTGGGCCCAGTGCAGCGGGTCCGGCTCGCCAGACCAGCGCTGGCGCACGGTTTTGATTTCCTCAATCAACACCGAGTCCGACCCCGCGAGGATTCCATCGACGCGCCCGGAGATGTTCAGGACAAGCTCGGGGGTTTCGATCTGAAACGAAAGCGGAACTTCAGATTGATAGCCGGCGGGCCGCGAAGCTTGCAGCCGCTGGTGGCCGCGCGTCCCTTCCAACGCCCGGGTCGGGCCGAAAAAACCTCGGTCTGTTCCCAGGTCGCCGCACCGGAGAACAAACTCAACCAGCTCACGGACGGAGATGGACAGGGTGCGCTTCGGCATGGGACGGAGTTCAGAGTTCAAGGTTCAAAGTTTTGACCGAGATCAACTCGTCAGAGGTTTTCTTCTTGGCGGCAAATCTTGGGTTATCTTAGCTTTTCACGCGAACACACACAGTCTTTAACACTGAAATCTATCGAGTCGTGATGAAAAAATCTGTCCTCCTCGTTGTGCTCCTTCTCCTTTTTGCCCTCCCGGCCCAGGCCGCTAAAATCGCCTGGGTCAGTTTCCATTCCGCGGATGGAACGCCTTCAGGCGCCGCCGGCACCGCCGGCTCACCAAGGCCGCCGACGTCGAATACACCGATCTTCTCAAAGCCAAAGGCCATACGGTGACACGGATTGTCACGTCGGGAACGCCCAATCTCACTTTGCTCAACACGTTCGACCTCGTCATCATCAGCCGGTCCGTTCCAAGCGGGGATTACCAGGATCCTCCCGAGACCGCGGCGTGGCACAGCCTGGGCACGCCGACGATGATTTTGGGCGGCTACGTTTTGCGCGCGAGCCGCCTGGGATTCATGACGGGGAATAACATTCCCGACACCGCCGGGCCTGTGAGCCTGAATGTGACCAACCCGTCGCATCCGATCTTTCCGGGCATTGCGCTGGACGCGAACAAGACCATGGTCAACCTCTATGCCGACATCGTGGCCTTCAACGACATCTCCCAGCGGGGAATCTCGGTCATCACCGATCCGGTGGCGAGCGGTGGAACGGCTCTGGCCACGATTGGGACGGACGGAGACCCAGCGTTCGGAGGGACGGTGATCGCCGAATGGCGAGCTGGCGCGACGATGAGCAATGGCTCGGCGGACAAACTGGGCGGCAGCCGGTTGATTTTCCTCACCGGGAGTAGGGAGAATAGCGGGTTAACCTCCGAAGGCGCCGGCATCTTCGACCTGGCCGCGGACGGTCAAAAGCTGTTTCTCAATGCCGTCGCCTACGCGGCAACCCTGCCACGTTCGCAGACGACGCCGCCTCCAGTGCAGCCGCCGGCCCAGCCGCAAGCGGATCCGCGCGGCATTGCCTGGATCAGTTTTCATTCCGCCGACAACAGACCGTCCGGAGCCGCTGCCACCGCGGGCTTCACCAATGCGGTGGATGTCGCTTGCACCGATTTGCTGAAGAGGAACGGCTACTCCGTCACGCGCATCGTCACGTCCGGCACTCCGAATGCAACCCTGCTCAATGGCTTCGGGCTCGTCATCATCAGCCGTTCGGTGCCGAGTGCAGATTATCAAGATCCGCCCGAAACCGCGGCGTGGCACGGGATCAAAGCGCCGACCCTGATTCTGGGCGGCTACGTTCTTCGCGCCAACCGCATGGGCTTCGTCACGGGGAACAACATCCCCGACACCGTCGGGCCGGTGAACCTGAACGTGAATGACCCGGCTCACCCGATCTTCGCTGGCATCGCGCTCGACGCGAGTAAGACCATGGTCAATCCTTACGCCGACGTGGTGATGTACAACGATATCGTGCAGCGCGGCATTTCGGTGAACTCAGATCCGGTCTCGGAAGGAGGCGTCGTTCTGGCCACCATTGGAACTGTGGACGATCCCGCGTACGGCGGAACGGTCATCACCGAATGGAAAGCCGGCGCCGTCATGAGCAATGCCTCCGCAGACACCGTCGCCGGGAAACGCCTGGTCTTCCTCACCGGCAGCCGCGAGAACAGCGGCCTCACCGCGGAAGGCGCGGGCATTTACGATCTGCAGCCGGACGGCGCAAAAATGTTTCTGAACGCCGTGAAGTACCTGCTGGGCGCTCCACCCGCGCCCAGCTCCAAATTCGATCGCATTGTCCGAAACGCGAACGGTTCGCTCACGATTACCTGGTCTGGAGGCAGCACGCTGCAATCGACTCCCGCGCTCACCTCGACGGCCTGGACGCCTGTCGCAGGCGCGACGAGTCCTTACACAGTCACGTTTTCAGCCGCTACGGGTTTCTATCGCCTGGCCAGTCCATAGCAGGGCGGCACTGCTGCGCCGCGGCATCGACCGAAGACCGGCTGCGCGGCCCTACCCGGTTCCTGGGCAGCTTCCTTAGAGCCTGTCTGAAAATTCCGTGGGGTTCAGAGACCATGCTCGCCGCCCATGCACCGCAAACTGCGCGGACCGCAGCCTTTAGCCTGCTTCTGCGCACTCTCCGCAGTCGGGCGTTGAAGCGGCCTAAAGGCCACGCTCCGAAGAGGCGGTTCATAGGAAGCTTCAACGATTTTGCAGATCGCGCATCGGAGCCATGCACCGGCTCGGTCCGGGCGGACCGCAGCCTTTAGGCTGCTTCCGCGCACTCTCCGCATTTGAACGATGAAGCGGCCTAAAGGCCACGGTCCGGAGAATGGTTCATGGAAGCCGTGCCTGGTGCTCCGTCGTGGCCCCCGCCACCGCAGCGAGAATTGAGCGCGGGAACGGGTGGAATTGTCCAAACGAACGTTGACACCCAGATAGTGACTGTCTAGTGTAACCGCCGATTCAAACCACTTAAATTTGGAACATGTTACTGCGAATTAGCTTAGTCGTCGCGATTCTGGCGGGAGCGGGCGGTCTGTACGTGAGCCATTTCCAGGTCGCAGAAAAACTCCGGGGCCTCACCACCGAACTTGATGACACCAAGAAGGGGCTGATGGCGGCGCAAGGCACGGCGGCGAAAGCCTCCGCCGAAGCCAAGAAGGCGAAAGAGGAAGCTGACAAGGCGACGAAAGCCCTGGCCGAGTCCGAAAGCGCTCTCCAGGAAACCCGCAAGAACTACAACGAACAACGCGCCCGGGCCGATGGACTGTTCACGAAACTGACCGAGGCCACCAAATCTTTGAACGAAGCCCACACCGAACTCGCCCGCTGGCGCGCCCCGGGAGTCTCCGTTGATCAAATCGTGGATCTGCGCGACTCCGCAAACCGCGCGGCCAAAGAGCGCGACGCCTTCGCGGAAGAAAACAAGATTCTTCTCCGAAACTTGAACCAAACCAAGGCCGAGCTCGACAGCCTGGTGGGCACCAAACCCTACGAACCGCCGTTGCCTCCGGGATTGAAAGGAAAAATCCTGGCCGTCGATCCCAGATACGATTTCGTGGTTCTGGACATCGGGACAAAACAAGGCGTGATAGAAAAAGGGCAGATGCTGGTGAACCGCGATGGCAAGTTGGTGGGAAAAGTGCGCATCACCAAAGTGGAACCCAATCGCAGCATCGCCAATATCCTTCCGGAATGGAAGCAGGGCGACGTGCAGGAAGGCGACCAAGTTCTCTACTAACCTGACTTTGAAACCTAAACGGGTCAGTTTCGCGACGGTGCTACTGGCGATCGTGTTCGCTGCGGTCGCCGCCGGCTGCGCCAGCACTGATTCCGACCGCCTCTCCGAACGCCCCTGGAACGCTCCCCGAAACTGGGAACACGGAATTCCTCCTTCCATGATGGAAGGCCGCTAGACAGTCCCTCTGAAGCCGCTTTTACGGTTGTAACGATCCAACCTGGAAACGCTGGTTGGGAATAGCCGCAAAAATCACAGAGATCACAGAGAGAAGGAGGTGAAGGAGAATCGCCGCTCACGCTCCAGGTGAACAGGTCTAGTGTCGGATGAAATCTGAATCTCTTTGTGTTCTCTGCGTTCTCTGTGGCTAAGCAGAATTGTCCAGCTTCAGTGCCTTTTACTTTGCGTAGTCGATAAAGCGCGTTTCGCGCACGACCGTGATCCGGATTTGGCCCGGATAATGGAGTTCCTCTTCAATCTTCCGAGCCAGGCCGCGCGCCAAAGCGAAAGCCTGCTCGTCGTTCACCTGTTCGGGATGCACCACGACCCGCAGTTCGCGCCCGGCTTGCACGGCAAAACATCTGTCCACTCCCGGATAGGACAGGCCGATCTGCTCCAGATTCTCCAGGCGCTTGATGTAAGTCGCGACGGTTTCGGACCGCGCGCCGGGCCGGGAGGCGCTGATCGCATCGGCGGCGCTGACCAAGATGCCGAGCAGATTCTTGTGCGGAACTTCGTCATGGTGAGAAGCGACGCCATTGACCACATCTTCGGACTCGCCGTAGCGCCGCAGGAGGTCTGCGCCGACAATGGCGTGGGTGCCTTCGACTTCGTGATTGATCGCTTTGCCGATATCGTGCAGCAACCCGACGCGCTTGGCGGCAGCGACGTTCACGCCCAGCTCAGCCGCCATCAACCCCGTGATCTGCGCGACTTCGATGGAGTGATCGAGGATATTCTGCGAGAAACTGTATCGAAATCGGAGCCGGCCCAGCACCTTGACCACTTCCGCGTGCAAGGGAGCGAGACCGAGCTTGTAAACTGCCTCTTCGCCGGCGCGCACGATAGCCTCGTCGATTTCCTGGGAGACCTTCGCCACGACCTCCTCAATCCGGGTGGGATGAATGCGGCCATCGAGAATCAAGCGTTGCATCGCCTCGCGGGCAATCTCGCGCCGCACGGGATCGAACCCCGAAATCACCACTGCGTTCGGCGTGTCGTCAATCAGAACCGTGACGCCGGTCACAGCCTCGAAAGCCCGGATGTTCCGGCCCTCCCGGCCAATGATCCGGCCTTTGATGTCATCGCCCTGGAGCGTCACCGTCGCGGTCGTGGTTTCGAAGCTGTGGCTGCCCGCGTAACGCTGGATCGCGAGGCTGACGATGCGGCGGGCCTGCTCTTCGGCGCGGGACTTGGCGTTGTCCATTACGTGCCGGGCCAAGTCTGCCGCGTCCTTCAGACTCTCTTGCTCAACCTCTTTCAAGAGCATGGCGCGGGCATCCGCCTCGCTCAAATGGGAAAGCCGCTGCAATTGCTCTTTGCGCTGTTTGTCTTGTTCGAGGAGCTGCAAGTCACGCGCGTCGAGTTGAGCGGAACGTTTCTCGAGTTCCGTGACTTTTTCGCGGAGGTTTTTCTCCTGGCTGACCAATTCTTTCAGTTGCTCGTTGATCAGCGTTTCGCGCTGCGACAGGCGGGCTTGAACCTCGGTCAATTCGCGGCGCTGGGCCGCAAAAGCTTTCTCGGCTTGCTCGCGCAACTTGGCGGCCTCTTCGACGGCGGTGAGGCGGGATTCTCGGAGGATGGTCTCCGCTTCGCGCCGCGCATGTTCGAGGATTTCCTCCTTTTTGAGTGACATTTCCGCCTGGCGGGTCCTTTCCCGCCAGCGGAAAAACCAGTAGCCCAGGGAAGCGCCTCCCGCGAGAAGGGCGAGGCTTGCCAGCAAATTGTCGATGAAACCAGTCATTTCACAACCGCGCGCTGGCCAAACGTCCGCCAGCGCGTCGGCGTCAGGATGCAATCTAAACGCACGTCATGCGGTTCGACCGGAAGTTCCGCTGTGATTTGCTGATCAAACGCCACCCCGCATTTGATGGCCGGAACGCTTGCCAGCAACCGGTCGTAATAACCGTAACCGCGACCGATCCGTCGTCCACTGAGGTCAAATGCTACCCCGGGAACCAGCGCCAAGTCCAGTTGGTTTAATGCCAGGTCAGGCGCTTCGGCCGGCGGCTCCGGAATTCCGAACTTCCCGCGAGGCAGCGGCCGGTTGACCTCCAGGACTTGACGGACGACGTAACCGCCTTTCGCCGTGTCAAAACGAGGGAGCGCGATGAGTTTGTTTTCCGCAGTGGCTTCCGGCCACAGAAGGGACGTGTCCAGTTCATCGTCGAGCGGCGCGTAGAACAAGATCGCGCGGGCCCTTTGCCAGACCGGTTGTTGCTTCAAGAGCGCACAGGCGCGCGCCGACATCACCCGCCGATCCTGAGGCGGGAGGTGCCTCAACTCCGCCCGCACCTGAGCGCGAACATGCGCCTTTATGTCTTTCGCATCGGACATCGTAGTCCTCGTACCACCCCGCCACTCCACTACTCCAACGCTCCAACACTCCCATTACGCCTCTGTCCCCTTGGTTTGGGCAGAGCGCGCGCGCCATTTGGTCACTCGTTCCTTAATCGCCCGCTCCAATCCTTGCTCCGTCGGTTCGTAATAGTGTTTTGCGGCACCAAGATAATCCTGCGCGACAAAGTGCTCCGGATGGTCGTGGGAATACTGGTAGCCTTTCCCATGTCCCAGCCGCTGGGCGCCCGCATAGTGCGCATCGCGCAAGCGCTGCGGCACGGCCAGGGTTCGCCCCGTGCGGACGTCATCCAGCGCGGCGTCGATCGCCAGACTCGTGTTGCTCTTCTCCGCGGTCGCGATATAAAGCGCGGCTTCCGACAGAGGAATTCTCGCTTCGGGCCAGCCGATGAATTCCGCCGCTTGATGCGCGGCCACTGCCACGACCAATGCCATGGGGTCCGCCAACCCCACGTCTTCCGCGGCGCAAATGACGATCCGTCGCGCAATGAATCTCGGGTCTTCACCCGCGTGGATCATCTTGGCCAACCAATAAAGCGTCGCATCGGGATCGCTCCCGCGCATCGACTTGATGAATGCGGAAATCGTATCGTAATGCGCATCGCCATCGCCGTCATACACGACCGCCTTCTTCTGAATGCTCTGTTCGGCGACGGCCCTGTCGAGACGGACAATCCCCTCGGCGTCGGGCTGCGTGGTGAGCGCGGCAAGCTCGAGAGAATTCAGCGCTTTGCGGGCGTCACCGTCCGCGACTTTGGCCAGGTGCCGCAACCCTTCTTCCTGCGCTTCAATCCGCATATGCCCCAGGCCTCGTTCGGCGTCGGCCAGGGCGCGACGCAGCAATTCGAACAGTTCGGCTTCGCTGAGCGGCTGCAGCTCGAAAATCTGGGAACGCGAGACCAGCGGCGAATTGACGAAAAAGAACGGATTGTGCGTCGTCGCGCCGATCAGCCGCACCGTGCCGCTCTCCACGTCCGGCAACAACACATCCTGCTGCGCCTTGTTGAAGCGGTGAATCTCGTCGATGAACAGGATCGTCGGCAATCCTTTGTTCGCCAGCCGATTTGCGGCGGCCGCCAAAACCTTCCTCATCTCGGCGACGTTGGATTCCACGCCGCTGAGCCGCTCGAATTTGCTCCGCGTCTGATTGGCGATGATCTGGGCCAGCGTGGTTTTGCCAGTGCCGGGCGGTCCATACAGAATCACGGAATGCACCCGATCCGCCTCGATAGCGCGGCGCAGAAGTTGTCCGGGGCCGAGAATATGGGATTGGCCGACAAACTCTGCCAGGCTCCGAGGCCGCAGCCGCGCTGCCAGCGGCGCCTGGGATTTCTTTCCCGCGGGCGGCTCCGACGCCTGCGAAGCATCGGGCGAGGACAGCGATTGGAATAGATCGTCCGACGCCATGCGTGCAAGATAACATGGAAACGCGCCGGGACGGAAATTGAAACTGACCTGACGAAACCGAACCGTCGGTTGTCCCCCCTTGAAGCGCCCCAGACGTCTCAATAGAATTGTGCAATGAGTAATCCCACAGTTCACGATTGGCGGGGCGCGGCTCCTGCCGAGCCAATGACGTCGGCGAAAGGCTCGGCAAGAGTCCTCGCCCCACCTTAACTGAGGCAAATACGTCAATGAGAATTGCTGATCTCGCCTTGCTCGTCCTGTGGCTCGCCAACGCTGCGAGCGCGGCGGTCTCCAGCGTGCGGCTCAACCCGCCGGCCTATTCGTCATCCCGCACCCTATTCGAGCGCGTCTCGGCGGAGGAATCCGGCATCGATCTGGTCCAAAGGTTTCCCGCAAACCCCACGCTCGAAATGCTGGAAGACCAGCGTTCCGGCGCCGGGGTATGCATTGGAGACTACGACCTGGACGGACACCCGGATGTTTACATAACGAACTATGACCAGGGCAATCGCCTCTATCGCAACCTCGGAAAGTGGCGATTTGAGGATGTCACTGACAAAGCGCGTGTTTCGGGCGAAGGCCGCTGGTGCGGCGGCGCAACGTTCGCCGACGTGGACAACGACGGCGACCTCGACTTGTACGTCTGCGTGTTCGGCGCGGCCAATCTGCTTTATGTCAATCAGGGCGATGGAACCTTTCGCGAAGAAGCAAAAGCCTTCGGTCTCGATTTCGCCGGCGCCAGCGTCATGGCGGCATTTGGAGATTACGACCGAGACGGTTTGCTGGACGCGTATCTGGTGACGGGCCGGCTCACGTTGGAAAGAAACCACCGGGTTCCCAGTTCGAGCCGCGAAGCGTTCAAGCGCGGCGCCATTGAATTGACTCCGGATGGGAAGATCCGCGTCAGCCCGGCTTATCGCGAATGGTTCGCCGTCATCAGCAAAGGCGAAGGCCGCTCTGAACTGATCATCGCGGGTCAGGCGGATTATTTGTTCCGGAATTCGGCCGCGCGGAAGTTCACCAACGTCAACGAAGCCGCAGGGATTGCCGGCCACCACATCGGGCTGGCGGCGATTTGGTGGGACTACAATGAAGACGGATTTCCCGATCTCTACGTCAGCAACGACTACAAAGGGCCGGACCAGTTCTATCGGAACAACGGCAATGGAACCTTTGCGGAGATCACCATCAACGCGCTGCCCGCCGTTCCCTGGTCCTCGATGGGGAGCGACATCGCGGACCTCAACAACGATCAGCGCCTCGAGCTTTTCGCCACGGATATGTCCGGTTCCAGCCACGCGCGCCGCCTGCTGAATTACACCGAACCGCAGAAGGATCGCTGGTTTCTGCTGCGCGCGAACCCGCCGCAGTACCGGCGCAACATGCTCTTCGTCAACACCGGCACGGACCGCTTCCTCGAACTCGCCTATCTCGCCGGCCTGGAGAGCACCGATTGGACGTGGTCGCCGAAATTTGGCGACCTCGACAACGATGGTTGGACGGACCTTTTCATTGCCAATGGCATGTCGCGCGACTTTATCAATCGTGAACAAGGGAATGATCTCGCGGGCAACTCCGCCTGGATTCGCGCGCCCGTCTGGCGAGAGGCAAATTTCGCGTTTCGCAATCGGGGTGACTTTCGATTCGAGAATGTCGGGGCAGCCTGGGGGCTGGATCAAGTCTCTGCCAGTTACGGAGCGGCCTTGGGAGATCTGGACCGGGACGGCGACCTGGATCTGGTGGTGAATAATTTCGATGAGCCGGTTTCCGTTTTCCGCAACACGGGAACAAATGGTCATCGCCTCTTGATCCGGCTTAAAGGCGCGGCGAGTAATTCGTGGGGCATCGGCGCGACCGTGAAGGCGGAGACTCCAAGCGGCGTCCAGACGCACTATCTGACGCTCGCGCGCGGCTTCATGTCCGCGAATGAACCGCTCGTCCATTTCGGACTGGGACCTCATGCTTCCGTCGCGAAGCTGCGCATTGCCTGGCCCAGCGGGCGAGAGCAGGCGTTCGAGAACTTGGAGGCCGACCGGCTCTACGTTGTTACAGAACCAAACGAGGCGCCCCAAAGAACAAGCCCGCCAGGCCAGCCCCCGCTCTTCTCCGCAACTCAGTTGGGACCAGGCGCCGGGCACCGGGAAAGCGAGTTCGACGATTTCGCCCGGCAACCGTTGCTCCCGTATCGGCTGTCTCGGCTCGGACCGGGTGTGGCGTGCGCCGACGTGGATGGCGACGGTGACGACGACTTTTATTTGGGCGGCGCAGCCGGCCAGAGCGGGATGTTGTTCTTGCACCAGCCGGGCGGGGAGTTTCGGCTCTCGCCTCAGCCCGCCTTCGAGAGCGACGCGGGGTGCGAAGATATGGGAGCCTTGTTCTTCGACGCCGATGGCAACGGCACGCAGGATCTCTACGCCGTCTCCGGCGGTGTCGAAGGCGAACCGGGCGATTCCAAGTTTCGCGATCGCCTTTACCTCAACGATGGCCAAGGAAGATTTCGCAAAGCCGACGATCGCCTGCCGGATTTCCGCGACTCCGGCAGTTGCGTCGTGGCGGCCGATTTTGATCGGGACGGCGACCTCGACTTGTTTGTGGGCAGCCGATCGGTGCCCGGCAAATACCCGGCTTTCCCCGTGAATCATCTGCTGCGCAATGAAGGAGGCCGTTTTGCCGATGTCACCGATACACTGGCCGCCGCATTGAGAAAAACCGGAATGGTCACCAGCGCGTTGTGGTCCGACGCGGATGACGATGGCTGGGTCGATTTGCTGATCGCGCAGGATTGGGGGCCGGTCAGTTTCCTTATCAATCGGCACGGCCGGTTGGAGGACCAGACGCGCGAGGCCGGCCTCGATTCGTTGAGGGGTTGGTGGAACGGCATCGCAGGCGGTGACGTCAACGGCGACGGACACATTGATTACGTCGTGACCAATCTTGGCCTGAACACTCAATACCGCGCCAGCACGCAGCAGCCGGCGCTGTTGCTGGCCGGCGAATTCGGAATACCGGGCCAAACGCAGTTGATCGAAGCAACCTGGGAAGGGCCACGCGCCGCTCCCGTCGTGGGCCGGAATCTGTTGGCCCGCGCCCTGCCCCATTTGTTGGAACGCTATCCAACCATCCCGTCATTTGGCACGGCCACCGTTTCCGATCTCGCGCCTCCGGAGGCGCTCCGCAAGGCAGCGCGCTTGGAAGCGACGACGCTTGAATCCGGCGTTTTGATCAACAACGGCAAAGGGCGTTTTGATTTTCATCCGCTGCCCCGGCTGGCGCAGGCCGCCCCTTCGTATGGCGTGACGCTCGTTGACGTGGACGGCGACGGCAAACTCGATTTGTATTTGGCGCAGAATTTCCTTTCCACGCAGCCGGAGACCGGCCGCATGAACGGCGGCCTGAGTTTGTTACTCCGCGGCACCGGGAACGGCACCTTCGCTCCGGTGTGGCCAAAGGAAAGCGGCCTGATCGTTCCGGGCGATGGGAAGGGATTGGCCGTCACTGACCTGAACCAAGATGGGTGGCCGGACTTCATTGTCGGCATTAACAATGGGCCGGCGCTGGCTTTCACGAACCGCGGTTCGCCCGAGAACCGTTTCCTGACCGTGCGCCTTCGAGGACGCCCTGGAAATCCGACCGCTGTTGGCAGCCGGGGGACGATCCGTTTTGACGATTCTTCAACTCAGACGGCGGAGATGCATGCGGGAAGCGGCTACCTTTCCCAATCCACCCCAACGCTCACTTTCGGCCTGACCGGCGCGAACAACGCAAAGGCGATTGAAATCGTCTGGCCTGATGGCCACAAAACCATTAGCCCCATTGCCCCCGGACAAAGGGCCGCCGAGTTCAAGCAGCCAAGCACCAGCCGCCTGCCCGGTGATTAGCTCAGGCCCCAAAAGCAATTTCCGATGATTCAGTTGGGACTGGGGAGCACACGCGCCCTCGTGTGTGCTCCGACCGGCGCCCTCGCCGGTCGGAACCTCGGAGAAGCCGTCTCCTCAAGTGATCGTCTTTTCGGACCGAAGAAGTGTGGTCGGCGGGGGCGCCGACCACAGCACGCGAGGGCGCGTGCGGTCCCCATGAGGTCTGATGCACGACGCGCATGATTACGCGAGAGCAAACCCACGCGCCATGGTACGAAAGGAGTAAAGGAGTAGCCGCATTCGCCATCCGTAAGCCCACAGTTAACGACGGTTGGAGCGACGCTCCGGCGGAGCTTTTCTTCAATGGCATGGGCCCGGCAGTCGCCCCACCTCAACTACCTTAGTGGTCCGTTTCGTAAATACGCTCACGTTCGTTGCGCCCAATTTGGCCTGGGGCAAGGCGCGACGAGCGAGCATCCCCCGCCAGTGGGGCTGTGACCGAGGAGCAACGCAGCCCCAGGCAAAATTC
>VHCZ01000050.1 GCA_016871535.1 Verrucomicrobiota bacterium | reverse complement strand
CAGGGGAAGAGGGTAGGTCTGCACTACACGGCGAAATCGGAGCAAAAACTTCGAGTTTCCGAGGAAATTCCAAGGTGAACTCTCAAAAAATTTCCAAAAACAGGGGTCAATTGCGAAAGTCGGGGTAGCCGGAACGATTCCATTCAATTCCTGGTAGAGCTGCGCTGCCGCTCAGCCGCTGCTTGGCAGGCTTCAGTCGTGGTTTTTTGGTCAGTTCCCGGACTTCGGTCACAGAACCGTGCCTCTGCTTGAGATCAGGATGTTTGCTGGAGTCGCTTGAAATCGCGGCTGCGCGGCAGCCCAGCCCTACCTCCGAACTGAATCGTAGCCGCGGCCTTCAAAATCCTCCCGGAGGAGTTTTGCCGCCGCCACTTCGTGGCAGAGTTTCCGGTAGGCCTCGTCGATGGACACGTTGGCTCCGGAGCCGGGCGCGAACCCGCAGTCGGGATTGAGCGTGATTCTCTCCGGCGCGATGTGACGAAGCGCCTGTCGCACCCGGTCGGCAATGACTTCCGGTGAATCGATTCTCCCCGGTGTGACGTCCACGCAACCCAGGCCAATCTCGAAATCCTCGCGCAGTTTCCGGAGCACGTCAAAATCTCCGGCGCCCGGCGCGGTGAACTCCAGGGTCAAGTGCTGGACCTGAAGTTTGTTCAATTGCGGAAGGATGCGCTCGAACCCGCCCTGGTGCTGCGCTTCGCCCCGGACGCGCGCTCCGGCGCGGCGGCAAAGATGAACCGCCAGGCGCGCGCCTTTGACTCCCTCCACAACCTGGTTGGTCGCGTCCACGGCAAAATCCGCAGCCTGGTCCGCGTACTTGTATTGCGCGCGAACCTCCGGCGTCACGAACAGGCAGAGGTGCGGATCATCGATCTGGATGATGTCCGCGCCGGCTTTCAACAACAATTCCAGTTCGCGCCGCAGCACGGGCACGCAGTCCTGGACAAAATCTTCGCGCCGTGGATACGCCTTGGAGGACTTCCCCGCATCCCACATGCGTTCTCCGAGCAGGGCAGGCGATGGCAAAGTAGCCTTGATCTGGCGGCGCGTGAGAGAGCGAACGAATTGCATTTCCTGCGCAATAAAGCCCGGCTTCTTGGGCGCGAGTTTCTCCACGACAATCGTCCAGGGCCGGCCATCCTGAGGATTGGTGCTCAACTCAAAGCCGTGGGCCAGCTCCGCGATCACCCCAATGTAGGATTTGCGCCGCCACTCGCCGTCGGTCAGGACATCCAGACCGGCCTGTTCTTGCACCGCGACGATGTAGCGCACCGCAGCATCCATGCGCCGGGCGTATTCCTCCGGCGCCAAAGCGGCTTCATTCGCGATCAGGTCTTTGACGAAGTCCGAACGCGGCATGGAGCCGACGACGGACGTGGGGAAGAGAACGGATTTCATTGGCCGGATCTCCGAATTGAACTGGATCACGCCCTCACGGACCGCCTTTCCAATACTTCTGAGCCAGCTCGAAATCCTGTTGCGTATCGACTTCCATGTAGTTCCCAGGCGTGTCGGCGTGGGCCATGGGAATGCCCGCCTCGATCATCTCCTGAAACAGGTGGATCAGGTAAGCCTTCTCAAGAACGGGCGCCTCACGAAAAGGTTGACCGGCAAACTGAGTCCGGCACCGGCGGTAATGCTCTGTGAGCAACCCCGCCCCAGCCGCGGTGAATTTGGCGATGCCAGTGTACTCGCCATGGGCCGCAGCGGGGTCAATTTCCCGATGGATGCGCGTGATGCGTCCGTTCTGCGCGGTCACCTTTTCCGCGTCGTTGGGCGGATGTTGCGTTCGATGTTGGTAGCGGTCGAGCCATTGGGTATCGACCGAAAGCGCAATGGGCTCCGGATTGGCCAACAGCCGCCGCACGACGTCGGCCGTGAAAAGGATGTCCGCGTAACAGCACACAAACGGCTCGTCCATCAAATCCTCGGCATACATCAGCGAAGCCAGAATGTTGTTCGTCTCCCAGGTGGTGTTGTGGCGAAATGTGAATCGGGGATAACCCGCCCGCACCTTATCGATCTGATATCCGCCGATGAAGCAGATGTCGGTCAGGCCGGACGCCGCCAGCGCTTGCAAGTTCCAGTCTAAAAGCCGCTGGCCCTGGACTTCGGCGAAGCATTTTGGCGAATCGGACGTCGTGGGCATCAAACGCCGGCCTCGTCCCGCTCCAATGATGATGGCTCTCATGCGTTCTATTTATCCTGGCGGGCCGTGGCATTCCATAACAGAGCAATGGCCGCGGCGCCGGCAAACGCGCAACCCGCCCAGAAAAATACGGCGATTTTCCAGCCATGTTCATCGACCAAATGTCCGGTCACTTTGTCCCCGGCCGCCGCCCCCATGTAACCCATGAAATTTACAAATCCAACCGCTGCCGCCGCAGTCCCGTGCCGAGCCAAATCAATGGGAAACGTGCCCACCAGCAATATTTGAGGCCCAAAGACGCAAAAGCCAACCAGGAACAAGACTGCCACCGACAAGACCAAACTCGTCGCGGCCACGTAGTGATATGATACGGCGAGCACTCCGAGCAAGAGCAGCAGCACGCAAATGACCGGCGCGCGACGCCCTCCACAAAAACGGTCCGTCGCCCAACCGGAAACGTAGGCGCCGATGATGCCGCCGAAGGGCAACACTGCGTATTTGAAGGCCGCGCTGCTGACCGAGGCCGATTGGACCTCTTTGAGGTGCGTCACACCCCAATCCGTGAAGCCGTATCGGCAAGCGTCAAGCAGACACAAAGCGAGAGCGACCAGCCAGAGCGCCGGATTCAATAACGTGTCGAGGATGTTCCGGGTAATCGACACGGTTTTTCCATTTCGCGACGAAACCGAAGCTGCACCGGGTTGCAATGAATCCGGGTCCACAGGTTTTTCTTCCAGCAACAGAAACATATGCAGGCCGGAAGCCAGCAAGAGCACCGCAGGCACGTAGAGCGCGCCCTGCCAACCAAAATGCTCCGCCGCCCAGCCCGCCACGACAAACGTGAGGGCCCCGCACAATTGATATCCCGTTCCGATGATCCCGATGGCACGGCCACGCCGCGTCGCAGGGAACCAGTTGGCGGCCACGCGCATCGTCGGCGGCCAGCCCAGCGCCTGGACGTAACCGTTGGCAGCCCAGACGAAGAGCAAGAAGTAGAACGCCGTGCCGAACCCAAAGAGCACGTTCAGAATAGCCGAGGACACCATGCCCACGCCGAGAAGTTTTCGGGGGGAAATTCGTTCCGCGAGCTGGCCGTTGATGAACTGGCCGACGCCGTACGCCAGCTTCAGCGACATCAGAATCGTGCCGAGCTGCGCCTTGGTGAAGCCGAGTTCAGATTGCATCCCGGGCAGCGCCACCGCCAGATTGTTGCGGCAAAAATAAAACGAACCGTAAGTGAGCCACAAAACCCAGAGCACGCCCGCCTCGCGAGGCAGAGCGGCATTTTGCGGCAGGCGCTCCTGAAGTTGCACGGCGGCATCATGCCCGGCTGGTCAAACGGCTGTCGATGCGATTTCGTCGCCGCAGGCTTCGATCATGTCGTTCCCAAACGGGAATTCTGGGCGGCGGCCAGCGATCGCTTCAGGTTGTGCAACAGTTCGTCCGCCTTGCGTGCTTCCGCTTCGGAAACCAGTTGCTGATACCGAGTAAGCGCCTTGATGGCGGCGGCCAGGTCGTTGTTGATGGCCAGCACCAGCGCCAGGTTGAAATACACGTTGGCAAACGCAGGCTCCACCTCCGCGGCCATTTCGTAATGAACTTGCGCCAGACGGAAATCGTTCACCTCGAAATAGAGATTCCCAAGATTGTAGTGCGCCTCGGCATGGCGCGGGTTGTGTTTCAGGCAGGTCGTAAAACAGTCAAAGGCCCTGGCGGTGCTTCCCTTTTGCGATTCGATAATGCCCAGGTTGCAGTAGGCGTCGGCGACGCAGTCTTGCTCCTCAATAGCCTGCCCATAGAACTCAGCCGCCCGCGCATCCCCGCGTTCGTCCAGCGCCAGAGCTTGTTCAAACCGGCTGGACTCCGGCGCAAAACTCAGGATTTGCGCCGTCGGCGGGAGGAACAAATGCAGTTGATCCGGATCTTCCGCGGCCCGGGGGCGCTTCCGAACGCGCTTGTATCCGAGCTTCGACGCGGGCGGGGGAAATTTGAGAATCTCGGCCATTGCATGCCCATCCGTACCCCGGGAAGGCGGGTGTCCAGACGGGTAAGATCAGGCAACTTTTTGTTTCCGCGGCTTAGCCGGCGCCACTTCGACTTCTTCCTTCTTGGCGCCTTTGGCCTTTTCCATCGGCTTCTTCTGCGCCTTCGTCCGTTCGATGCTTTGCTTCAGCGCAGTCATGATATCCACGACAGGCTTTTCCTCTTCCGGCACGCTGACCACTTCCTGACCGGCGATCTTCGCTTCAATCATCTCACGCAAGGCGTCGCGATAGTGATCTGCCAGATCCAGTTCCTTCAGACTGGAGGTCATGGAGTCGACCAAACTGATCGAAAGCTTCAATTCATCCTTGTTCACTTCCTTTTGCTCGATCTGCGGCACGGTGTCCATTTTCCGGAGCTCTTGCGGATTCCGCAGCTTGTAGAGCACCAGCCCGCCATCCAAAGGCGAAATCATCACCACTTCCTCGCGGTCTCGCAGAACGACCTTGCCGATGCCGACTTTCCCGCTCGCCTTCAACGCCTGGGTCAACAGCGAATAGGTCTTGGCCGCGACCACTCCATCCGGGCCAGCGAAATAGGGCGAATCGTAGAGCGTCGCGTGGACCTCGCCGGCGTCAATGAAGCCTTCGATCTCAATCACTTTCGTGCTCTTGAGTTTGATCTTCTCAAGGTCCTCCGAGGAGACGATCACGTACTGTTCCGGCTCGAACTGATAGCCTTTGACGATTTCTTCGGCGGTGAGCGCCTTGCCGCATTTCTTGCATTTCTTCTCGTAGCCGACGGCGCCGTTGTCTTCCTTGTGCAACTGATTGAACCGGATCGTTTCCTCGGTATCGACCGCGTTGTAAATGCGGATCGGAATGGTAACCAGTGAAAACCGAATATGACCTTTCCAGATCGATCTCATAATTCACCTCGTGTCAGTTACAATGTTTTGCGTTCATGCGTTAAACAGGCCGACGAAACTGTCCAAGGGACTAGCCTAATACTGATAGTCCGAGCTGCGCGCAAGCTCTTTTTGGCTAATGAAAGTGCAAGTCCGGCCTCAGCCTCACGAATACGGCTTCGCGCAACAGACCGTCTTTGGTCACCGAAGCAAATTCCACTTCGCACATGAGCTTCGGTTCCACCCAGATCGACCGCGCGTCATCCAGCGGTTTTTCTTTGACGGGCCTCTTGATGGTCGGGAGTTGTCGCAGCTCAGCCGCAACCGCCTTCATCGACTGATCGTCGAACCCGGTGCCGACTTTTCCCAGGTATTTCAGTTCGTCGCCGTTTGCCTGGGCCAAGTGTAGCGCGCCGAAAGTGGATTCGCGATCGCCCTGGCCTCGCGTGTAACCGACGATCACGCACTCGATCGTCTGCCGCGTTTTGATCTTGAACCAGGCCTCGCTGCGTCTTCCGGGGAAATACGCGCTGTGGCGCTGCTTGGCCATGATGCCTTCCAGTCCCATTTCCTTGACGGCCTCGAAGAAAGGCCCGCCTTCCTCGACGCTTTCGCTGACGCGGTAGGGGGTGTCTTTCTTAAGGGCGTCCTGAAGCCACTCGCGGCGCCGGGTCAGCGGCTCATTCACGATCGCGCGGCCATCGAGGTACAGGCAATCGAAGACGTAACACACGGCGGGATGCCTGGCTCTGGCGCGTTCAATCGCCCCCTCAGCGTTTTGCTGCATGCGATGGATCACGTCTCGGAAGCTGGGCCGGCCATCGGCTTCGAGACAGACAATCTCTCCGTCGAATAATCCGGAGGTGGCGCGGAACGCCAGTTCGGGAATCACCAATTCGGGGAACTGCTTCGTCAGATCCAGACCGTTGCGCCCGTGAATGCTCACTTCGCCTTCGTCCAGGGCAATCAGGGCGCGAATGCCGTCCCACTTGACTTCGTATAGATAGTCGGGTGAATCGGGCGGTTGCTCGGCGGCGCGCGCCAGCATGGGTTCAACTGGATCGCGGAGCCAATCGATCTGCGGCGGATCGACGCGCTCCAGCAGCCACTGGTTTTCCTTGGTATGATGCGCGCGATATTCGGCGTTGAGTTCGCGCGATTGGAGACGGAAATAGAATCCGTCCTTCTTCTGTTTGGTAATTTCGTATCGCCCTTGCGCGAACTTCCACATCATCCCGCCGCCGTACTCACCTTGGGGAATCGCACCCTCGAAATTCACGTACTCGAGTGGGTGATCCTCCACATTGACCGCCAGCCGCCTGATGCCGGGCCTGGGCGGCAGACCTTTCGGAACGGCCCACGATTTAAGCACGCCATCTTGTTCCAAACGCAAATCATAGTGCAGCCGCGAGGCATGATGCCGGTGAACCACAAATGCGTTTCCTTCCCCGATGTTCAACGTAGGGCAGGCTTCCAGCCCGCCTCCCTGCATCCCTTCCGGCCGCGGTTCCGGTGTTTTGCCGAAGCGACGTTTCCTGGAATAACTCTCAAGCTGCTCCGGCGTTTTCTGGTGTCGAGCACGCCCTTCACTCTGTCGCGAATTAGCTTCTCCCTCTCTTCCCGCCGCGGGAGGAGAGAGCCGGGGAGAGGAGGGAAGCTGGTTCGCAAATCCCCTCTCTCCGGCTCTCTCCCCGCTCGTGCCTCGCGGGAAGAGAGTGACAACGCCGCTTGCGTTGGAAGGCCTCGCGCTTTTCCTCTCCGTGTGAATCGGCGTTGCGTATGCCGCAAACGCCTCCCAGGGATCGCCGTTTTGCCGGACGCGTTGCGGAACGCCCTGGAGATCGAACGCCTTTGGACTCTCCAGCGATGCCAGTTCTTCCCAGGGCAGCGGAGTTGAAACCGTCGCGCCGGGCAATCCGCGCACGCTGTATGCAGCCACGATCGTCTGCGATGGACGGTTCCGGTAAATATCCAGCAGCACTTTGCCTTTCCGATACTCCTTCTTGATCTGCAAGGTCAGCGAGGATGGATGCGATTCCACGAACGGTTGAGCGGCTGCCTTCGCGGCTGCAAAGGCTTTCTGAAATTCCCACTTCGGCTCGATCGGCGTCAGGACGTGCAGGCCTTTGCGCCCCGTCGTTTTGACAAACGGATGGTAACCGAAACTTTCCAGATGTTCTTTGAATTCCAGCGCGAGTTCCGCCACGTCCGGAAATTGGAAGGTCTCCGGCGGATCGAAATCGTAGGCGATGTAGTCCGGTTTGTCGAAATGCGGGGCTCGCGCATGCATCTGGTGCAATTCAATGCACGCCAGATTCGCCAGCCAGACCAGCGAAGCTCCTTCGGTGGCGATGACGTAGTCTTTTTTCTCCTCGCCGAGCGTCACGTGCTCCAGCCAGTCCGGCGCCCATTCGGGCCGGTTCTTTTGAAAGAACGATTCCCCGCTGATGCCGTCCGGGTAGCGCACCAAAGAAAGCGGCCGTCCTTTCACATGAGCCAGAATTGTCGGCGCAATCTTGAGGTAGTACTCAATGAGCTGCGCTTTGACGATCCGGACGTCGGGATAGAGAACCTTGGTGAGATTCGAAAGCTCCAGCTTCCGTTTGCCAACCTGGACGATTTGGGAGGTGCGTGAGGGCATGGAGCGCAGTGTTTCGTCGTTGGTTGTGAATTCCAAAAGATAGAGGGGATCAGGCCCGTGAGCCAGCAATTCTGTTGTGCCAAGAGATCGGAGGATGTGGTTGCAGCAAGAGATGCTGTGCGCTATAAGCCGGTGAGATCATCATGCCTGGGAGCGTGCCAAATCAGCCATCATCCGACGGATGCGACAGATCGGGCGAATCGGACGCCTGCAACGATCGAAAGCGCCTGCGTGCAAGCGGCGGCTATGGGAAACTGCGCAGCTATCAGGTCGCCACCGTCATATACGATGCTACGGTCTCCTTCTGCGACCGTTTCATAGACAAACGCAGCCGGACGCATGACCAAATGGTCCAGGCGGCACGCAGTTGCGGGACGAACATTGCCGAAGGCAGCCGCGCCGCCGCAACGACGAGCCAAACGGAGCTACGCCTGGTCAACGTCGCGCGGGCCAGCCTGGAGGAGTTGCTCCTGGATTATGAGGATTTTCTACGCCAGCGAAAACTCCGCGTGTGGGCGAAAGACTCTCCAGAGGCGCTGGCCGGGCGGGCGGTGGGGCGGCAGATGGATCTGACGGATCAGATGGATCGGACCGATCCCGTCGAGCATTACCAGGCTTACGCGCGCTGGTTAGACCATGCGGATCCCGCGGTAGTCGCCAACGCGCTGATCTGTCTGCTCCACCAGACGAACTACTTGCTCGATCAGCAGATCAGCGCACTGGAACGCGATTTTGTTCGGGCCGGCGGTTATATTGAGCAACTGGCGGCAGCGCGTATCGCTGAGCGCCAGAAGCAGCAACACCCGACAGCCCCGACCTGCCCGCACTGCGGAAAGCCCATGGCGCTCCGCATGGCGCGCAGAGGGCCGCGAGCCGGTTCGCAGTTCTGGGGTTGCTCGGTTTATCCGGACTGCACGGGCACGCGGACGCTGGAGGGCGCTGACGGATCGGTCCGATCAGACTGATCTTCACATCACGAACTGGCCGCCAGTTCCAAAAACCTCCTGGCCATCTTCGGCCCCATGCCTTCGTCCTCGTCCTTGAAAAAGACGAACGCATCCCGCCACTCCTGCTCGCGCACGCGCTGGCCCCACACTTTCAGCTCCGGATCGCCATAATCGGGCCGACGCAACCGCAGATAGCCCCAATCCGCGGTCGAGATGAAAGGAATCTCCAGGTCATTCTCCGCCTCGGCAATGCACAGCACGGCGCGATGATCGCGCAACAAGCCAAAGATTTCGTCGTCGAACCACGATTGATGGCGGAACTCAAACGCTGCTTGTCGGTCCTCTGGCAGCCGTTTGAGAAACTCACCCAGGCGCGCCGCATCCTTCTTCATGCGATAGAACGTGTTGTTGATTTCAACCGTCCGAAATCGTTCCCCGTAATAGCGCAACATCTGTTTGTCCGGCAAATCATCGGGATAGAAACTGCCCTTCCATTCCTTGTAAGAATAGCCGCTCGTGCCGATGTAAAGGTTCATCGTGAGTGGACTTACTGCCGCTCGATGATCTCCACGATGCTATCGGTGTCAATTCTCACTGCCTCGGATCGGCCAAAGAAGACGAGGATATGATAATCCTTGGTAGCGCCAACGTCGCGAGGTTCCCGGAATGTGTATTGGGCCCCGTTGTTGAGCCGCACCGCAAAGGGTCGGAAAGGTTGGCGTTCCACCAGGCCCTTGATCTCAGCAATCTTCATGGCCGCAATGTTATGGCGACTGATTCGATTGGCCAGACAAAAGCCGGCCAAGTGCGCTATCGCTTGCTATCGCTGGACGACAAATCCGGCATTGACCCAGTCGGCGAAATCTTCGCGCGAACCATCCCCGGCGTCCATCGCCACCAAGCTGATCCATTTGGCGTCTTTGGGAATCGAGACATTGAAGCGCCACGCCAGAGATAAGATGCGCATAACGGGACTCGCGGCGGCCTCCTTGCCGTCGATGAAGACCTTGAAGACGACACTCGGATACCTGGCGAGATTCGAGCCATGGCTGATGCTGACCAGGTGTTCGTCCGCGCCGGCCAGCGCGACGAACCGCCTGTATTCAGGCTTCACCTCATAAACAACCTCACACGGGGCATGCACGCCCAGGCCGCGCGCATGAATCTGGCGGTTGACCTTCAAGCTCTGGCCAAGGTTCGATTTGTCCTTTTGCGGCGGCTGGGTGTTTCCGGAATACCGAACGGCTCCACCGTAGGTGTGGCCAAATCCGACGCTGCGGATCGGCTTCAAGTCGCCGATATGAATATCCGGCAAAGGCGGCGTGGGTTCCATTCGCGCGAAAAAGCCCTGTGATTCCAGGCCAACCGCACGCCCATCGCGGAAGGCGGCGGCGCGCAACTTCGTCGTCGCCTCGAAGACAAGCGGATTTGTATAAAGCATCGAACCGGAGGTCGGGCTAGTGCCGTCCAACGTGTAGCGGATTTGCGCGTCGGCCTGAAAGGGCGCGGTGAGCGTGACGGTGATTGGTTGCTCGAAGAGGTGGGGGCGCATGGGTGTGCCCCAGGGAGTAATCCGGACGGGATCAACCACCCAATTCGAGTCCCATTTCCCAAGCTTGGCCAATTCATCTTGAAAACTGATCGTGGCCGCAAGGTATTTCTCGAAGTGCTCCACGACCTGTTCCGTGTTGAGATCCGGAGTGAAATGGCGCGCTGGATCGTATCCCGGATGCGCATCGGTCATGTCGCGCGCCAGGACGCAGCGCAGCCCGGCGGTTTTCATGGCTCTCAACCCCATCGGCTTCCCAAGCAAGCATACCTGGGTGTGAAAGCCGGTGTAAATCAGATGGGTCAAACCGCGTTGCTGGCAAATCGCATAGACCTCCGCTTGCGTGTCGGGCATCAAATCGGCGCCTCCGATGACCAACCCCGGATGCATGGCGTCCCAGCCATAATTCACGGCACACCGTTCGCGCCCGCAGGCGCAGCCGCCGGGATCGGGTGCGGGCGGGCATGTAACGTTCGTCACCGTGGGCACGGAAACTCTGGGCAAGGCGAAGATCGCTTCGCGTTGCGGGTAGCCGACGTAGTTATCGACGACGTCGCTGGGGCAAAGCATCACGGTCATCCCGAGCGCGCGGGCGGCCTCCAGCGCTTTGTTCAATCGCGGCACAATCGCATCGACGCGCATCGTCGCCGTTTTGCACCAGTGAAAATTCCAAACATCCACGGCAATCACGCCAACGCGCTTCGGATCAACCCTCTCCGTCGCGAGCGTGATCTTTCCCGTGGCTGGATCACGCGTCTGCAAGTGCAATTCCATCTCCGCGGCGTGAGTGGCGGCGACCGCAAGAAGCGCCATGGCCGCGGCGATCAGGGGATTCTTCATCGGCCCGCATTCTGGTCAGAAGCCCGCACGAGGCAAGCGCCTTTTGGCATCCGAACCCACGCTACCCACGCTACCCAAAAATGTATCGCGTGCGTCGCGGTCTTTCCTCATATTCCCGCCACGCATGAATTCGATGACTGGGCACGGGCGCGGCGAGTGCGCTCGAAACGGTTTCAAGGTTACCGTGGAGGTGAGCTCCGTGAATCGGAAGCAGAGCGAAATCTCGGTGAACCTGCCCCGGGAACTGGAGTCCCTGGAGCCGTTGGTGCGGGATGCTATCAACCGCTGGGTGTCGCGCGGCCGCATCACCGCGAAAATCTCGCTGCACCTGGGAGAAACTGGATATCGGGGGCGGGCGTTGATCAACCCCGGCTTGGCCAAGGCCTACGCCAAAGAAATTCGCAAGCTCGCGCAGGACCTGAAATTCGACAACGCGCTCACGCTTGATCTCGTCCTCCGCGCGCCGGGAGTCTTCCAGGTCGAGGATCCTCTCTGGGAAACGGAAACGTTCTGGCCGGCCATCGAGAAAGCCCTGGCGCAGGCGTTGAAAGGCCTGCTCGCCATGCGACAGCGAGAAGGCAGCCATCTGGCCGAAGACTTGTCCGCGCGCGTGGCCGCCATGCGCGAGTCGGTGGCGCGCATTCGCCAGACCGCGCCTCTGATGGTCGAACGCTATCGCGACCAATTGCGCACGCGCATCAAGAACGCGGGCCTGGAGATTCCGGCCCTCGACGACGAGCGTCTGTTGAAAGAGATCGTTTATTTCGCCGACCGCTCCGATGTGTCCGAGGAACTCACGCGGCTAGAGAGCCATTTCAAACAGTTCCAGGTTTGCCTCCAATCCAAGGAGCCCGTCGGACGCACGCTGGATTTTCTCGCGCAGGAAATGAACCGGGAAATCAACACCATAGGATCGAAAGCGGCGGACAGCGTGGTCTCGCGCGAAGTCGTGAACTTGAAAGCGGAGTTGGAGAAATTTCGCGAACAAGTTCAAAACGTCGAATGAACAGTGGCCGTTCGGGATGATGATCAAAATCAGGATCTCGTAAGACCATGGCCGAACACTTCGGAGACGCGTTGCTGGTCATCCTCTCGGCGCCCTCGGGCGGCGGCAAAACCACCGTGTGCCAGAAGATCGTCGAAACGAATTCAAACGTCGTGCGCGCGATTACTTGCACGACGCGATCCCCGCGCGAGGGCGAGCGCGACGGAATCGATTATTATTTTCTCGACGAACGGAGTTTTCTCCAGCGCGTGGAAGCCGGAGAATTTCTCGAACATGCCACCGTGCACGGGAATCATTACGGAACGCTGCGCTCGTCGGTGTTTGATCGGCTGAGGGACGGACAGGATGTGTTGTTGAGCATCGATGTCCAAGGCGCGGCGACGATTCGGGCGAAGGCGCACAATGATGCGGAACTGCGCCGGGCGCTCGTCACCGTGTTCATCACGCCGCCGTCGATCACGGTGCTAGCCGAACGCTTGAGGAAGCGCGCCACGGACTCGGCCGAGGTGATCGAGCAACGGCTGGGAGTGGCGCGGCGGGAAATTACCGAATGGGTCAATTACGATTATCTCATCCTCAGTTCGTCCATCTCCGAAGATGTGCGCCGCATGCAAGCGATCTTGGCTGCGGAGAAGATGCGCCAGTTCCGGACGATGGCGCCGATGAAGGACTGTTGACAACGTATCGCCGAATTGCATTCGGCAGGGCGTGAGGAGATCCAAGCGCACTCACCCCCCGAGACCATGCGGATTGCAAATCCGCGATACGGCAGAATTCAAGTTTGACCTTTTGTCAATGACCCTGCCGCCGATGAAGGACTAGGGATCGCCGCTTTATCCCCTGGCCCACGGGGAACACTCGTTTAGCCGTGAATGACCGAGAATGAACCCGCATCCTCACAAACACAACGCCGTTGTCCCTGCATGCAAAAGATGAGATGCGCGCGCGTGGATTTGGACAGCAGCGGCGGTCTTGCTTCTCAGGGCGCGCTTGTTAGGTTCTCGCGCGTGAGCGCACAGAATACGGTTTCGATCCAACCCGAAGCGCGGTTCGCGAAGGAGACGTCGCGGAGCGTCGCGAGGCTTTCGGCCGCAGATACGTCCACGGAAATCCGGCACGACTGGCGGCTGGAGGAGATTCGCGCCCTCCATGACATGCCATTGCTGGATTTGGTTTTCCAGGCTGCTCAGGCGCACCGACGCCATCACGACCCGGCCGAGGTGCAGGTGTGCAAACTGGTTTCCATCAAGACCGGCGGTTGTCCGGAAGACTGCGCCTATTGCTCGCAATCCGCTCGGTACGAAACAGGGATCGACGCGCAACCTTTGCTGGAGAAGGAAGCGGTTCTGGAAATCGCCCGGCGCGCCAAAGCCAGCGGAGTGAGCCGCGTGTGCCTGGGGGCAGCCTGGCGCGAAGTGCGCGATAATGCCCAGTTCGAGCACGTGCTGGACTTGGTGCAAGACGTCACGTCGATGGGCCTGGAAGTTTGCTGCACGCTGGGGATGCTGACGGAAGCCCAGGCCCGGAAACTCGACGAGGCGGGCCTCTACGCTTACAACCACAACCTCGACACCTCTGAGTCGTTTTACGAAACCATCATCACGACGCGGACGTATCGCGACCGGTTGGACACCATCCAAAACGTTCGCAAGACCGGCGTCACCGTCTGCGCCGGCGGCATTTTGGGATTGGGCGAAAGCAAGGATGATCGGATTTCCTTGCTTCGGACGCTGGCTGCGATTCAGCCGCATCCTGAATCGGTCCCCATCAATGTTCTGTCGAAGGTCCCCGGAACACCGCTCCAAGACCAGGCGGACGTTCCTTTTGATGAAGTTCTGCGCATGGTTGCGACGGCGCGAATTCTCATGCCGAAAGCCGTTGTGCGGCTCTCGGCGGGCCGCGCCCGGTTGAGTGTGGCGGAGCAGGCGCTCTGTTTCCTGGCCGGCGCCAACTCGATCTTCTCCAGCGAAACCCGAAGCATGCTGACTCAGGCCGTGCCCTCGCCGGATTACAACGCAGATCGCGCGATGCTGGAGTTGCTGGGATTGCGAATGAGGCCTCCGTTCAAAGGAGAATCCTCAACACGCGAAGACTGGGAGAAGGTATAACCGCGGATGACACGGATGAACACGGAGAGCCTGACACCTGCAATGGACCTGGGCCAGCTTCATGAATCTCTGGGCAGGGCGAGCCTGTCCCCAGCGAGCCGGTCCGGACGTGTTCCAAGCAAGTGGAGCGGCTCGCCGGGACGGACTCGCCCTACCGACGGCCCGTCGCCGGGCCGCGTGCATCTTGAGTTGTAGCTCCTTTTTATCGGATGAGCGGAGTCCAACGCCTCGGGAAGAACCAGGGAGGATACTTCGGCGAGCGCATCGAGATTGAGCAGGTGCTTCGCGATGGCTTGGAGGCGGCTCGGAAGTTCGGTTGGCGCGTTGAAACACTCCCGACTGGCTCGGGCTTGGATTTGCTCACCGTTCATCGTTCCGAGGTAACGACGACAAGGAAGATTTACATTTCAACGGGCATTCACGGGGATGAACCGGCTGGACCGCTGGCAATCCGGCAGTTGCTGCATGAGAACTCCTGGCCAGCGGACGCTGCGATCTGGCTTTGTCCGTGTCTCAACCCAACTGGATTTCCGCTCAACCGGCGGGAGAACGCCAAGGGCATCGACCTCAACCGTGATTACCGCCATTTGGTAACCGATGAAATCCGGGCGCACGTCGCCTGGCTGAATCGACAGCCCAGCTTCGACCTGACACTCTGTGTCCACGAAGATTGGGAAGCGAACGGATTTTACCTTTACGAATTGAATCTCGACCACGAGCCGTCGCACGGCGAACGGATCATCCGCGAAGTGGGAGAAGTCTGCCCGATCGATCACTCCTCGCTGATTGAAGGCCGCCCGGCCCAAATCGGGATCATTCGCCCCGATCTCGATCCCACCAAGCGCCCTCAGTGGCCGGAAGCATTCTTTCTCATCCGGAACAAGACGCGGCACAGCTACACGCTTGAAGCGCCTTCGGATTTTCCATTGCCAACTCGTGTAGCCGCCCTGGTGACGGCAGTGCGAACCGCGATTCAAGCGCAGTGAATCACGCTTTCACTCCAAAGGGCGCCCTGATACCGTAATTCCGCTATGGGTTTGGTTGATGCGGAGATTCAAATCACGAACGGCGATGATCTGGCGCTGGTTCGTCGTGGTTTGCTTGAGCCGGTGAAGGTCCGTTCCATGAAGGTCAAGACAAACGCGGACGGCGGCGCTTACATGCTCTGCTTGAACGAACGGGTGCGGGAGCAACTGGGCTTGCCGGTCATTGAGCAGCGTGTCGCCGTGCTGGCGGATGGCTCTCAACACCGCCTGGATGTGGTCGGACCCGTTGAAGTGCGTTTTCAGAACCGCCGTTGTTCCGTCGATGCCATGGTCCTGCCGGGGGAAGCGGAAATCCTGCTTGGCGCAATTCCGATGGAGGACATGGACCTGGTGATCCTTCCGCGCTTGCAGCAACTCGTGGTCAACCCCGAACACCCCATCCTGCCAGTGGTGCCTGTTCGATAGGGCGATCTCCGCGAATTCTAATTGTAGGCCTCCATCCCCGCGCACGTGCAAACCGGGTTGCGGTCGCCAAAGACGTTGTCGATGCGGCCCACGGGGGGCCAGAACTTTCGTTCCTTCAACCACGCCGCCGGATACGCCGCCTGTTCGCGCGAGTATGGATGTTCCCATTCTTCGGCGGCGATCATGTCCGCGGTGTGCGGCGCGTTCTTGAGGGGATTATCCTGCGCGTCGATGCGGCCCGACTCGACGGCTTCGATTTCTGCCCGGATCGCGATCATCGCGTCGCAAAACCGGTCCAATTCCTCCTTGGACTCGCTCTCCGTCGGTTCGACCATCATCGTGCCGGGCACGGGCCAGGAAATTGTCGGCGCGTGAAACCCGTAATCCATGAGCCGTTTGGCGACGTCCTCGACGGTGACCTTTTTGAACTGGCGAAGGTCCAGGATGCACTCATGCGCGACGAGGTTTTCGTGGCCCTTGTAGAGCACGGGAAAATGCGCGTTCAGCCGCCGGGCGATGTAATTCGCGTTCAGAATCGCGACCTTCGTGGCCTCGGCCAGCCCCGCCGATCCCATGGCGGCAATGTAAATCCAGGAGATGGGCAGGATACTGGCGCTGCCCCAGGGCGCGGCCGCCACGGCGCCAATCGGATCTTCGCCGCCCAGGTTGACGACGGGGTGCCCCGGCAGGAAAGGCACCAGATGTTCAGCGACGCCGATGGGTCCCATGCCCGGGCCGCCGCCGCCGTGCGGGATGCAGAATGTCTTGTGGAGATTCAAATGACAGACATCCGCGCCCATTTCAGCCGGGCGGCAAAGGCCGACCTGCGCATTCATGTTCGCGCCGTCCATATAGACCTGGCCGCCGTTTCGATGAATGATGTCGCAGACTTCCCGGATCGTTTCCTCGAACACGCCGTGCGTGGAAGGATACGTGATCATGAGCGCAGCCAGATCGGATTTGTGCGCCTCGGCTTTGGATCGCAAATCCGCCAGGTCAATGTTTCCCTCGGCATCGCAGGCGACCGCGACGATTTTTAGACCCGCCATGACCGCGCTGGCGGGGTTGGTCCCGTGCGCGGAAGTCGGGATCAGGCACACGTTTCGGTGCGCTTCGCCCCGGCTGGCGTGAAATGCGCGAACGATGAGCAATCCCGCGTACTCGCCTTGCGAACCGGCGTTGGGCTGAAGGGAAATTCCCACAAAGCCGGTAATCTCAGCCAGCCAATGCTCCAATTCCTCGAAAAGCATCTGGTACCCGCGAGCCTGTTTCAGGGGCGCAAAAGGATGGAGGCGGTTGAATTCGGGCCAACTGACCGGGAGCATCTCGCACGTCGCGTTCAGTTTCATGGTGCAAGAGCCGAGCGGGATCATCGAATGGCAGAGCGACAGATCGCGCGCTTCGAGCTTCCGGAGGTAGCGCAGCATTTCCGTCTCGGAATGGTGCCGATTGAAGACCGGGTGAGTCAGGAAAGGCGTCGTCCGGGCGAACTCGGCGGGCAGAATGGAACTTGCCTTCGGGGAAAGCGCATCAAGGGTGAAGGCAGGCGCGCGGTCGTCGTTGAAGATTTGCAGCAAGGTGTTGAGGTCGCTTTCGGCCACGGTTTCATCCAGGGAAATTCCGATCGTGCTCGGATTGATCACGCGCAGGTTGATCCGGTGAGCTTCCGCGGTCTTGATGATCTCCGCGGCGGGCTTCGGACCAAGATCGACCCTGAGCGTGTCAAAGTAGGGCAGGCTTCCAGCCTGTCCACCGGGAGGCAGGCAGGATGCCTGCCCTACGTTGTATCCAAGCTTCTGCAGGCCTGCCGCGAGAAACCGGGTCAGCCTGTGCACTCGTTCCGCGATTTGCCGCAATCCGTCCGGGCCATGATAGACGGCGTAAGCCATGGCCATGTTCGCCAGGAGAGCCTGGGCCGTGCAGATGTTGCTCGTGGCTTTCTCGCGGCGAATGTGTTGCTCGCGCGTGCCCAGCGAAAGCCGCAGCGCCGGGCGGCCTCGCGAATCCTTGGAAACGCCCACAAGCCGTCCGGGCATTTGGCGTTTGAAAGCGTCGCGCGTGGCAAAAAACGCCGCGTGTGGGCCGCCATAACCGAGCGGTACTCCGAATCGTTGCGCGCTGCCCACCGCGACGTCCGCGCCGAACTCTCCCGGCGGTCGGAGCAAGGTCAAAGCCAGCAGATCGGTCGTGACAACGACCAGAGCGCCGGCGGCGTGCGCTTTTTCGATCAGAGACCGGTAATCACGAATCGCGCCGTCGGTCGCGGGATACTGGATTAAGATGCCGAAGACAGTGTCATCGAATTGAAGGGTTTCGCCGGCGCGCACCGCGACTTCGATCTCGAGCGGCCTGGCGCGCGTGCGGACGACGTCGATGTTCTGAGGATGGCAATCGTCGGCGACGAGGAAGCGATGGCGCCCTTCGGCGCCTTTGAGGCGATGGCACATCATCATGGCTTCGGCGGCGGCCGTGGCTTCATCGAGGAGGGAGGCGTTTGCCACTTCCAGACCTGTGAGGTCGCAAACCATCGTTTGGAAATTCAGCAGTCCTTCGAGCCGGCCCTGGGCGATTTCGGCCTGGTAGGGCGTGTACGGCGTGTACCAACCGGGGTTCTCCAGGATATTTCTTTGGATGACCGATGGGATGTGACAGTCGTGGTAGCTCATCCCGATGAACGACCGAAACACCTGGTTCTTCGTGGCCACGCCTTTTAATCGAGCCAGCGCTTCGTGCTCAGGCAGGGCTGGAGGCAAATCCAGCGGCCTGACCGTTCGAATCGCCTTTGGAATCGTGGCTGCGACCAGTTCATCCACGGAGTCAAAGCCCAGGGATCGAACCATTTCCTGTTGTTCCTCCGGACTTGGGCCGATATGGCGGCGGACAAAGCGATCCGGATGGGTCAGTTCAGGAGTCGGCAAGCTGGCGAGCTGGGGGGGGGCCACGGTCCCGCTCAGCGAGGTTGGTTTCGCCGACGGGATCGACAGCGTTTGTGCATCAGACATGCGGCGAACTTAAGGATTGAAGATACGCTTGCCAATCTTCTTTCGTGTCCACGTCGCGGAGTTCGCGCAAGAGAACGGTGCGGAGGCCGCTGGTCTGGCAGCGGTTCAGAGTTTCCCGCAAAACGGTCTCGGTGCTCCACGAAATACCTTTGAACAGATGCTCTTGCGGGGCGTTCAAGCCGATCAGCCAATAGCCTCCGTCCGTCGCCGGGCCAAGAACGACGTCGTGGTCTGTAAGAGCCGACCAGGCTGCCTCGATATCCGGAGGTCCGATGAACGGGCAATCGGATCCGATGACAAGGGTGCGCCGGGCGCCAGCCGTAAAGGAGCTTTGAAAGGCGGTTTGAAGCCTCTGGCCCAGGTCGCCCGAACATTGTGGGCGAGCAGTCCAGCCTGGCCGGAGCCAGGGGCAAATTTCTTCCAGCGCGTCCTCTGGGGTGTAATGCAGTTCAATCCCCGCGCATCCGGCGAGCCGGTCGAGCAACGCCTCAACCAGCGTTCGATAAGCCGCGGCCGCGGGCGTGGGACCGATCGCCGCCGCCAAGCGAGTCTTGACGCTGCCGATCCGAGGCGCCTTGAGGAAAATGAGAAGTCTCTCGGTTTGCATGGATCAAGTCGGAACTGGAGTTTGGACATCTGGGACATCTGAATTCAGTAATCCCAACGGGATTCCTTCGCGGAAAATGTCCAAACTCCTATGCTCGGCGTCTCACCCCGACTGATGCAGCCGAGACCGCTCCGCTCCCCGTCTATACTGAATCGTGCCGGCTGAATTCAACTTCGTTGTCCCAGGCGATGCACCAGGAGGTGGATCAGCGCTTTGACGGCGAGTTCCTTCATGAGAAACGGCTTTCCAATGAAATCGTCGCCGCCGCTTCCGGCCGAGCGAACGCGGCTGCCGAAGTTATCTTCGCCCGTGACAAAAATCACGGGGGTCTTGCGGTAATGGGCCATGGAGCGCAGCTTCTGGCAGAGCTCATACCCATTCATCCCCGGCATTTTCACGTCCAGGATGAATAGCTCGTAACGATTCCGCCCGCACAATTCCAGCGCCTCCTGGCCGTCCTTGGCCATGTCCGGACTCGAACTGGAGGGGACGGTTATCGCGGGACCGCAGACTCAGAAGCACGGCGTCCAGGCGCGATTGATTGACCGAGTTCAACCCCTTCGCTGAGCTAGTGACGTGCGCGGCCTGGAAGCCGGCCACGACCATGGCGCGAACGCAGGACATGCCAAAGGCCAGGTCGGGCTCAATGATCAGAATACTCTTCATTGAGGGCGGTAATCAGTGGGTTGATTGGTTTCGGCGAAAGGGCGTATTGGCTCGGAGGCCTTCCGGGATCGAGACACACTGAGGCGCTTCCAGGGCGCGGCCACGGCCGCAAAGATCAAAACCGCCACTCCGACCGTGATCGCCACAAGCCGGATCAGGTATTGAAAGAACGAGGTGACCGTGATCTCGAACGAAAGCGGAATCCTGGCTTTAGCCTCTCCGATCTTGTCCGTGACGAGATAAACTTTGGATTTGTAAACCCCGGGCCGCGCCTCCGCCGTGAGACCCACGAGCAAGTCTATCGCATTGGTTCCGGTCACGAGCGATTGGGCCGCGACGTAGCAATTAAGCGCGCCGCGGGGTTCGGCCGGTTCGACGTGGGTGAAGATCGAGCCGGGATAATTGGAGATGATTCTCGCTTTGAGCCGGAGGTAGTCGCCCGGTTTGCGATTGGTCAAGCTGCCGGGCAAAGGATCCAATTGCGGCTTGAAAAAATACGGGACAGGGAGCGGGGCGCTCTGCACCAGTTGTTTGGAGCCTTCGCGAACGAACCAAACCCGGTACGTCCCGATGTGATCCGCACGCCGGAACGTTCCCGAATAAACGCCGTCGTTGGCTCTGGCGTCGCCGTCCTCAACGGACCCGTTATCGGTGAGCGCCACTTCGTGGTCCTTGGTTGAGTCCGGTTCGCGAACGATGGCGTGGATCGGAGCGTTTGTCCGGGCATCCAGCCGCACACGGATAATAAAGGGCTGGCCTGCGACCATCGGGTTGTCGATCTCCGCCTGGACTGTTCCCGGCCCTGGAATGGTTCCCCGGACCATCACCAACCCGCCGCGCAAATCCATCGTCGAGGTCGGTTCATCAGCGACCACTCTGAGGGCGCCGTCGATCGGTCCAGGCGGGTGCTCTTCAAAACCGGTGAATTCCAGGTCCACGGACATTGCTCCGGGCTTCAAGAGGATGTCGGTCGGCGCAAAGGAGATTCCAGCCAAGCCTTGCCCGTGTTTGACGAGCCGGAGCTTCTTTCCAATGGCTTCGCCTTTGGCCTGGAGATTCAGGACGCCTCTGAGTTTCTTCGTGCCACTCTGGATTTGGCCGAGAGCGATTTCGCTGGTCTCGACGCGAACCTCCGCAGCGGTGACAAATCGCACGGGGACTTCAATCGTGTCCGCTCCTTCTGCCTGGACGTTTTGGCCGGGCGCGGGGCGGACGGTGATCCGGTTCGTCAGCGGCTTTCCCACAATGTCCTGGGTCATGGCGCGGATTTGGAAGCCGACAAAGCGGCCCAACGCGGAGAGCGCGACGGGTTGGCCGGTCTCCACTGGCCTGGATGAGTCCGCGCTGGCCAGGGCCTGCAATTCGACACCTGGCGGTGTCTGGAATTCGAATCGAACGAGGGACTCTTTCAAGCGATCCGGGTAGAGCAAGGACAGTCCGACGGTTGGGATGCGTTGCCAATCTCCATTGGCTGGGAGGTTGAAATTGGCGGGGGTTTCGGAAAAAAACTGCAGCGCAATTCGGTCTGGTGTGAGCGGAAGAATCTCCAGAGCGACCGGGATCACGGCGGGCTCAATCCGGCCTGGCCCGGAGAGGTTCAGTTTGGCTGAAAAATGGCCCGGTTGCGCGCCTTTGATCACGAAGGTGACAGTGGGATTGCCGTGTGTGGCCAGCTTGTCGGGCGCTGCCGTGATGCTGAATCCACCCGGAAGATTCGTCGCTTCCAGGTTCAGTTCGATCAAGGCGTCCGGCGCCGGAGGGTCCACTTTGAAGTCCAGAGGAACGATTTTCGTGATTTCCGGGGCGAGGACGTTGGTGAGCAGGATGTTTGTCGGCGCAACTGAGATGACCGATGGGGGTTGGGGCGCGGGAGGCGTGGCGGCGGGCTGAGGGGACGGAGCGATTTTAAGGTCGAGCGGTTCGCCCGAAGCGATGATTCTTCCGTTCAACGCGCTGATCACACTCGTAACCTCCGGACGAATGTTTCGGGTTCCGAACCGGACCAGGATCAGATCTTTCAAGCGATTGCCCGGCTCGAAATATTGCTTGAACATGGCGACAAGGTAATCCGCCTCCCGCCTGTTCAGAGTGATCTTCCCGTCGGTATAGAGCACGACGCTCAAATCGCCGGAACGTTCCTCTTTGAATTGTTCCAACGCCCTGCCCATCGGTCCGTAGAGGCTGGTCCCTCCGTCCGGCTTCATTCGCGCCAGCACGGCGGAGATTCGGGATCGGAAGCTCTGTTCGAATCCAGGCCTGAAATCCAGGGTCAGGTGTTCCTGAACCGCCAGGTTGAAGCTCCAGAGATGAATCTGATCGCCTTCCCGGTAAAGCCGCTTCTCACCCCATAACGCGTAGCTCATGTCCAGATTGACTCGATCCAGCAATGGCGCACGGTATTCGCTCATCGACTTGGACGTATCGACCACATAGACGTAGTGCGACGCCGCCGAGGCTACCACCGTCATAGCCAGGAGGAGCAACGCCGCGATGCGTGTAGCGCAGATTCGTAATCTATCAGTATCTCTGGAAATCCTCGCGAGAGGCGCAAATTCTTTAACCACGGATGGACACGGATGAACACGGATTTTCGACTGATGTTTATCCGTGTCGATCCGTGTCCATCCGTGGTTGAATTTTGGCGATACTGAGAGAGTGCAACTCGGCTCTCCAGCTGGCGGCGAAGGCGGTCCAATCTCTCGTTCAGGATTCACGACGGAATTAGTATGTAACTCACAAGTTCGGTGAAACAAGGCGAATCCCCATCGACAGTTCCAGGTTGCAGGTTCCAAGTTCAAAGTTCCGCGATGGCCAAGAACCTGCTCCGCAGGATTTTTGCGTGGGCATCTGCCGAATCCCGCCAACAAGAAGCCGTCTTGTGCTAGCTCGCCTTCATTGGTCCGGGCCAACGCTAAGTCTTTCTCACAACGGGACGTTCGACGAGTAGCACCGCCCCGCTCATGTCGATTCTCCCAACTGTCCTGAACGCCCGGCGTCGCATTGCTGCAATAGGGATGTTTTCACTCTTTCTCTGGAGCGCCTCGGCGCTTTTCTCCTACCAGATGGTAGGGACAGATTCCACTCCGTCCCTGACCCTACTCAGCGATCGAAGGAGCCATTCCATGGACGCGGTGGAACGCGTCCTTGCAAGTTCATGCCCTGTGCGCATGGCGCCGCTTCCTTGGCAGTTTCCCACGAATCTGACGGCAGGGCGAGCCTGTCCACAGCGAGCCGAGACGGACGTGCTCCAAGCGCGTCGAGCGGCTCGCCGGGACGGACTCGCCCTACCAACGACGGGTTCGTGGGCGGCAAACACGCCCGAAAGGCACAGGTTGCTTTCCACGATTCCGCCGGCCGCGCCGCCAACCACCAATACGGTAACTGTCGTTGACGTCCTGGTCGCCTACACCCCCGAGGCGCGCATCGGCGCAGGCAGCAAGGAATCCATTGAATCCTCGATCAAATTGGCCGTTGCGGAAGCCAACACCGTCTATCAAAACAGCCAGGCCGACGTGCGGCTGCGCCTGGTCCATCTGCGTGAGGTCGGCTACTCCGAATTCCCAAGCAACGCCACAAATCTCAATCGCCTCCAATCAAGAAGCGACAGTTTCCTCGATAAGATTCATTTGATCCGGGAGACGAACCGCGCGGACCTGGTTTGCCTGATTACCGAGCATAGCGATCCGGGGACGTCCGGGCTGGCCTTCACTATGGGAGCGCCCAGTTTTGCGTTTCGAGACAGCGCCTTCACTGTCGTCAAGCGTGCGGATTTGCTCGGGAGCTACATCTTCGTTCACGAGATCAGCCACAATTTCGGAGCCCAGCACGACCGCGAGCACGCGCTCGATGCGGAAGGCAAATTGAAGCCTGGCTCCTATCCGTTTTCGTTTGGCTATCGCTTTGTCCTCAATGACACCATCTACCGCGATGTCATGTCCTATGCTCCCGGCGAATCAATCCCTTATCTGTCCAACCCGGACATTTCATTCATGGCCGTGCCCATCGGTCTGCCGGGAACGACCAACGGCGCCAACAATGCGCTCACCGTGAATGCCAATGCGCTGCTCGTCGCCGATTTTTTTGGCCCCGCAGTTCAAACCGTGCCGCCCGCGATTCGGATCCTCGCGCCCACCAACGGCACGATTCTGAAGGAAGGCGCCAATCTCGTCATCGCCGCGCACGCTTCGGACATCGGTGGCGCCGTTCGCCAGATTGAGTTCTTTCACGAGAACGTGAGCCTGAGAGTGACGACGAACGCCGCGCCGGTTCCGGCCACGAACGACGTCAGCGTGATTTGGAGCAACTTGCCCCCGGGCCGCTTCACTCTCACCGCGCTTGCAACGGACAATTCGGGGGCCTCCTCCACGGCATTGCCGGTGGAGATTATCGTGCGTCCCGGCCACGACAGCTTCACGAACCGCATCGCGCTTTCCGGTGTGGCGCCGTCCATTTCCGGTTCCAACCGCGAAGCCACGGTCGATCCGGGCGAGGCCATGCACGGCGGGAATCCAGGCGGCAGTTCAGTCTGGTATTCCTGGACTGCGCCGAAAGGCGGCACCGTGCTCCTGTCGGTGACGGCCACCAATTTCTTTCCGCTCGCGGATGTCTATACGGGAGCTTCCATCTCTGCACTGACGGTGGTGGCGGGACGAGACTTCGCGCTGGACACGACCAACCGTGTGATGACGCTTCACTTTGAGGCCGTCGCGAACCGCGAATATTCGGTCGCCGTCGATGGCTTCGCGGGGCAGGCCGGCCCGTTCGATCTTGCCCTGAAGTTTCCGCCGCCACCGCCGAACGACAATTTCGCAGACCGCGTGCCGCTGGCGGGCGCCTCCCTCACCGTGAAAAGCTCCAATCTCTACGCCACCAAGGAAAGCGGCGAACCGGACAAACATGCGGGTGTGGCCAGCTCGCGCTCGGTCTGGTTTTCATGGACTGCGCCCGTTTCCGGTCCGGTGGTCGTGACCCTGGCTGGCCGTGGCACCGAATTCATTCCCTGGCCCGCGGCCTACACGGGAAACTCGCTGACGAATCTCGTGATGGCTTCCGGAATGAGCGTCCGATTCGACACCAACACCCTGACGACTCGGCTGACTTTCAACGCGATGGCGTTGACCACCTACGCGCTGGCGATCGATGGCTTCAACAACCGGACCGGACCGATCAATCTCACGCTCGCGACGGCGAATCTGCCTCCCGCCGTTCAATCGTTGGTTGTGCCGGTCATCCTGGGAAGCGGAATGAAGCTGGCGATCAGCGGCGCCACCGGACAGAAGTTCGCGTTGCAGGCCAGCACCAACCTGATCGATTGGACAGAAATCTTTTCAGGGTTGTTTGCCACGAACAAAACCGAGGTGACCGACACCAATTCGTCGCGATTCGTGTATCGGTTCTACCGGGCGTGGCCTGTGCCCTGAAGTTACTCCTACTCCTAATCTTGATCCTAATCCTAATCTCACTCTCCGGCTCGGCAGATTAAGATTAAGATTAAGAGTAAGAGTAGGATTAGGAGTAAGAGGCGGTGGTGGCCTGGCTAATCTGCCGGCGAGCTACCCTCCCACTTCCGCTTTGGCTTCGGCGGCGAGCGGGGTGCTCAAATAGCGTTCCCCAGTCGAGCACGCGACCGTGACGATCATTTTCCCTTTGTTTTCAGGGCGTTTGGCCACCTGAATGGCAGCCCAGACGTTCGCGCCGGAAGAAATCCCCGCCAGGATGCCTTCTTCTTTGGCGAGCCGCCGGGCCATCGCGAACGCGTCATCGTTCGAGACCTGGATGCACTCGGTGATTTGCGAATTGCCTTTGGAATCCTTCAGGTGAAGGTTGCGCGGCACGAAGCCGGCGCCCGTGCCTTGAATCTTGTGCGGGCCTGGCTTGACCGGTTGTCCAGCGAGCGTCTGCGAAATCACCGGCGAATCCTTCGGTTCGACCGCGATGGCCTGGAACGAAGGTCTCTTGGGCTTGATGACTTCGTAACAGCCCGTAATCGTTCCGCCCGTGCCGACGGCGGCGACAAGAATATCCACCTTCCCGTCGGTATCTTCCCAAATCTCCACGGCGGTGGTCTTGGCATGGATCTCCGGGTTGGCCGGATTCTCGAATTGTTGTGGGATCCAGGAGTTGGGAGTTTCCTTCGCCAGTTGTTCCGCGCGGGCGATGGCGCCTTTCATGCCTTCGGTGCCGGGCGTCAAGACGAGTTTAGCGCCCAACATCCCGAGCAGCGTGCGGCGCTCCAACGACATCGTCTCCGGCATGGTCAGGATGAGTTTGTAACCCTTGGCCGCGGCGACGAACGCGAGCGCGATGCCGGTGTTGCCGCTGGTCGGCTCAATGAGAACCGTGTCCTTGTTGATGACGCCGCGGCGTTCCGCGTCCTCGATCATGGACATGCCAATCCGGTCTTTGACGCTGCCGAGCGGGTTGAAAAATTCGCACTTGAGGAGAATGGTGGCGGGCACTCCCGCCGTGACGCGGTTCAATCGAACCAATGGCGTGCGGCCGACAGTCTCGACGATGTCATTGTAGATGCGACCCATAGAGTTCCTTATCTGTTGCGCAAGCACGATGCGTTTGCGTGGCAGGGATAGTGGGGGAATGCTTTTCGGTGCCGCAAGACTTTTCTGCGCCATCCGATAGACGGTTGAATCAGACTAACTAACACCGGACCCATTGAGACCAAGGCGGTCCTGGAAAACGCGATTGGATCCCACGAAACACACCAAACACCGAAAGGAGTATCCCCGGTTCTTCGCTGTTTCCAGTGGAATCAGAATTGAGGCAGGCGAAGCTTACCGGCCACGAAATAGAGCATGGTGATGAGATGGGCAATGAATTGAATTATTGGATTGGAGTCAGAATATTGGATTGAGAATATTGCTTGGTGGCTTGGTGGATTGGTGGTGAAGGCATGTACCCCACTGCGGCGGTATCGGTGGAGTTCATATCGGGCCTACATCGGCTAGGAACGGGTGCCGGAATGGTTGGAATGCCAGAGGGTGCTGGAATGGGGCGGAGGAGCCAAACGGGACCTGGCGCTGTATTTGGGGCGGCGGTTGTGCGGGATGAAACTGGCGGAACTGGCCCAGGCGGTAGGTTTGCGAAATTACGGAGTGGTGGCGACGAACGCCATACGATACGAACGACGATTGGAACAAGACCGCGCGGAGAAAGCTCGAATGAAGCAGGTTCTTGGATTGTGGAATTGTGTTTTGGAGAAATTTACCCGCCCGCTGGATTTTCGGCTTCTGACCAGCATCACCACCAACTGTGCCGTGCTGATGCTGGCGCCTCCGTTCACGGTCATGGCATGCGCCCACAGACTGCTGTCGGTGAACGCGGTCGAGCCATCCGGTCCGTCGAAATGGAGCAACAGAGAAACGAGTCCCTTATCTATCCGACCTCACTGACCCCGGTGCAGTATGTGGAGCAGAACCATCATAAACTATCTATGCGGTCTCTAACGCGCCGGGAGAGGCGGCGAAAAAGAAAAGAGCACTCGAGTTAGTTTCTTCGCAAGAATTTGGCGTCTCGGCCCAAGTGTTGCAGGAACCACGGTCAAAGGTATGGCTCAGTGGCCGTGATCAATCCCTTCCTTCAATCTGCGCAATGACGAGGTCAACGCTCGGGCAAATCAGCGTGAGCCGGTGTCATTCCGTGGTTTCCTCCCGAGTGAAAACCGTTTAAGGTCCAGGGCCACGATGGACTTGGGCCAGGAAATCGAGACGCTGATCCGCGCGCGTTATCCGATCCTTTACCTCGTTTCGTCCGAGGAAACGCGCGTGCAGGATTTGCTGGCGGCCATCGCGCAGCGGCGCGAGAAGAAACTTTTTGAATGGAGTTGCAGCGCGGGCATTGTGCCTGCGGGCACTTCCATTCAAGTCGCCAAACATCGCACGGCCGCCACCAAGGACCCTCTGGCCGCCCTGGATTTATGCTGAGTGCCGGATTATGCCAAGTTGGTGACAGCCGAGTGTGCGAATTCGAGCGAAAACTGGGCGGCCGCTTGATTTGAACTTGGGATAATCATTGGGCCTCCAGAAATGATAGCAGTCGGGAGAAGCGCATAGGTTCGCGTTTGCGTCGTGGTTTGCCGGGTTGTTCAAGAAGCTCCATGCATTCCCGCTTCATCTTGATGTCGGCCTGCACGTAGGTATGCGTCACGGCGGGTTGCTCGTGCCCGAGCCAGAGAGCGATGACTTCCAGCGGCACGCCGGCCTGCAGCAGGTGCATCGCAGTTGAGTGACGCCAAGTATGCGGGGTGATTCGGCGTCCCCGCAATGATGGGCAAGTCTGCTCCGCCTTGTGCACGGCAAGATCAAGACGGAGCGCGATGCCCTCACGTGTCAGCGCGGCACCCTGGCGGTTTGCGAATATTGGGCGATCAGGCGACACCTTGTTTGTCTTCACCCACACGTGCAGCCGGGCCATCAAATCTTTTGCGATGGGAACCGCCCGCTCTTTTCGGCCCTTGCCGTGCAGCCGCACAAACCTATCCCGAACGTCACCGGGGCGAAGTTGTGACGCCTCCGAGATGCGAGCGCCGGTCTGATAAAGGAGACTGAAAAACAGATGATCCCGTCGGCCGAAGTTGGTCGTCGTGTCGATGGCGGCGAGCACCGCCATAACCTCTTCGCGGTTCATGAAGTTCAGCACGGGTTTGGTGGTGCGCTTACAGGGGATCGCCAGAATCCGCTGGTTGGTGACCGCAAAAGCAGGACCGGAATAGGCCAAGGCAAAATGCGCGAAGGCCCGGATGGCCGCCAGACGCGCATTGCGGGAACGCACGCAATTACCCCGCACGCGTTCGAGATGGTCGAGAAACGCTAGAATATCGTCGGCCCCGAACTCACGGAAGGTGAGTCGATCAATCGTCCGGCGATGCTTTTCGGCGAGGTATCTCAGCAGAATACGAAAGGTGTCGCTGTAAGCCTCAATCGTCAGTGGGCTGACGTTGCGTTGGGTGCGAAGATGATCGGTAAAGAAGCGTTCGATGAGAATGGGGAATGGATTGGAAGTCATTGCGGGGAATGGTTGGAGGTTTGATTTTGCTGGAATCGTCGAAAGAGCTGCATCGCGGTCTTGAGCGACGAGCAGTCCGGCGACACATACCACCAAGTGGCGTTGAATTGTTTGTGCCCCATATAGCGCGATAGCAGCGTCAAGTAGTGCGGCACCGGTTCGCCTCGGTGGCTCCAACCAGAGATCAAACGGGTGGCAAAAGTGTGTCGCAGGTCTGCAAAGCGAACCCCGGGTCGCGCGCCGTTGGGTTCAATGCCACGGACGAGCGAGGGGAAGTGTTCGCCAATCCTGCCGGGTGTGAAAGGGACCCCGCGCTGGCCGACAAAGAAATGATCGCCGAATGGAATGATACGCCGTCGAGCCTCCAGGTAACGTTCCAACGCCCGCACGACGGTTGAATGTAAGGGCAAAGTCCGCTGCGGACTGAACTTCGTTTGCGTGATCACGATCGTGCGCGCCCGAGGGTCGAAGTCGGCAAGCCGCAACCTGCACACCTCCGCCGGGCGAAGACCCGTGCAGAACGCCAACCCGATCATGGTTTCAAACGTCTGTGGCCGGAGTGCCGCGTAAGAGGCCCGATGCGGGATCTGCCGGGACCGCTTCATCATGAGGCAAACCTGCTCAGGCGTGTAGATGTGCGGCTGGCGACGAATGCACGTCGAACCGAGCATCCGCGCCGGTGGCACCTCCGTGTGCGGATCGAGGGCCGCGAGGTAGCGTGCCAGGCCGCGCACCGCTTGATACCGCATGGCGTGATATCCGCATCGGTTGTGGCCGACCGAGGTTGCCCACTGCAGCGCGAGGGCGGTGGTGAGCGGCTGCCCCGGCGCCGTCTTGTCGGCGAACGAGGCGAACTTGCGCAGGTGATCGGCTTGCTCGCTCAGTATGAATCCGAGCTTGCGACGGTGCGCGAGATACGCGCGCACCCGAGAATGCATGGAGATGGGTTTCATAGGAGGGGCCAGGGTTGAACGAGGACGCGCATGGCGGAGACGGTGACATCCGTGTAGAGGCTGGTAGTCATCAGGTCTTGGTGGCCCAGGAGATCGCCGATCTCGCGCAGGTCCGCCCCGTGCGCGTGAAGCCGGGTGGCGAAAGTCCGTCGCAAGACGTGGGTCCCGCCGTAGGCTCCAGGAAACCCACAACGACGGTAAGCGCGCCGCATGGCCATCCGCACGCAATGGGTGCTGACCGGGGTTCCGGACATCTTGGCGTGCCGCAGAAATACGCGGTCACTCGGGCTGGTTCCACGGAAACGTTTAATATAGTGGCGCAGCACGTCGCCCACTGTCGCGGGTAGCGGGAGGATGCGGGCGACTCCGGTCTTCATCGTCGGCACACGAACCACGCCTGTCTCCCAATCGATGTCAGGTAACCGAAGATGGACCACCTCGCAGTTGCGCAGCCCCAACTCGATCATGCAGAGCGCCGCAGCGTGCTCACAGCAGCCTTGTGCCGTCTGTCGATCAAATGATCGGAGCAACTTCTTGCGTTGAGTGTCGGTGAGCCCGCCCGGACTGTAGTGTTGGCGAAAGTTAGCTATCTTTGGGATCGCCTGCACCAGTTGCACTGGACAGGCGCCGCGCAGCTGAACGAAACCGAGAAACCGTCGCAAGGCACCAAGACGGGTCTTGGCGTAGCCGGAAGTGTAACCCTGGGCGCAAAGCTCCGCGTATCGCCAAATATCCTGAGCTCGGACATCGGCCCAGCGTGCTTCGCGGTCACCGAACTGCCACGAGAGATAACGCCGTGCATACGCGACATACCCTTCTGCGGTCAGAGGCGCGAAGCCCCGATGGTCCTTCAAAAATGCTCCATAATCGCTGAGCCAAGAGGCCCACGGCTCGCGCGGTGCTACTGCGTAGCACTGACGGAACTTCAGCCACCGATTGAGCACACCGAAAAGTGTATGATAGGTCGCCTTCGGCACCATCAGGCGTGCCAGTCGAGGCAGCTCCTTGCGGGAAAGACTGGTCAACCGGCGACGATGGACCGCAAGCCAACCGGCAACGCGAACAAGGTAATACCGGTATTGTGCAATGGCGCTCGATGAATAGCCGTGCTCACGCATGTGCGTGGCAAAGGCTCCGTCAATGAGATGAAGGTCGGAGGAACAAGCATGCCGACCGACGTGGTATGAACCGTAACGGGGTCTTTTGATCATAGACCTCCATCACGGCGTCAGCTTCGCATCGCCGCCAACCGAAAATTACTGGTCCTCCGAACTCGAAATTATCCCAAGTTCAAATCAAGCGGGCACCCAGTTTTCACTCGAATACGCACACTCGGCTGTCACCAACTTGGCATAATCCGGCACTCAGCATAAATCGTCTTATCCAAAGATTTGGATAA
>VHCZ01000049.1 GCA_016871535.1 Verrucomicrobiota bacterium | reverse complement strand
GATTCCACTCCGTCCCTGACTTGACTCAGCGAGCGAGCAGCCAATTCCGGGGACGTGGAGGAACGCGTCCTTGCCAGAGGAAAGTCGGCGGGCGCGGAGGCCGGGGCTGGGAGATGGAAGGACGGTTTTGCACGACGCTATTCTTCTAGCGGGCTTCTTTCGCCCTTGGGTATCTCGTCGTTCGGGTAACCGTCCAACAGGAATGGGGAGCGTGCGCGCCTCGCGTGCTGTGGTTGGCGCCATCGCCAACCACCTCGTGCGCCCGGACCCACGCGGCGGATGAAGCTCCCTCCCCACGAACCCACCCCTTCACCCTTCCCGGGAGGGAAACTTGGAACTGGCGCAATCGTGGCTTCCCTCCCAGGAGGTGGCAGGGGGCGGATGCCGGGGTTCAATGGACGAACTTCGATCAGAGGGCCAGAACGAAGATTGTGGAAGCGAGCGAGAATGCAGCGATCGAGGCGAATGGATTGGCTTTCATCTTGGAGTCCTGCGGTAAGGATTTCACGGGGAGAGAGGCAGGCTGGAAGCCTGCCCTACATTGGTCAGATGGCGGATGCCTTTCATGATTCCGAGCCTGAACATGCCACAGGCAGGATCAAGAGTTGTTACGGAAATGTAAACTTCGTGGACGGACGAACAAGCGGTTGACAACGCGGGGCGATTCGCTACGGTTCCCGCTCTTGTTGAACCAGGAATTGCACCAGGAATATGCCTAACACAAAATCTGCGGAACGCCGGATGCGAAACAGCGCCCGCAAACACCTTCGCAATCAGAGCGTCAAATCACGCCTCAAGACCTTGGAACGCGCTTACCTCGCCGTGGTCGCCGATGGAAAGAAGCCCGAAGCGGCGACGGCCTTGCGCGCCGTCACTTCCGCGCTCGACAAAGCCGCCAAGAGCGGCGTGATCCATTCCGCGACCGCCAGCCGGAAAAAATCGCGGCTCTCCATTCGTCTGAACACGCTGAAGTAGGGAACCCTGAGCGCGGTTATTCCGGTTCGGCGGTAATGGCGATTAGAAAGGGAGCGGCGGAAGTCCGATTCGACACATAATCGATACGTTCCACTCCCACATCCGGCCGAGGATTCTCCCAGGTCAGTTTGTAGAGCAAGCCGGTTGCCCGGTCGGGTTCGCCTTTGGGCCAGGCAATCACGGCATGGGTGACCTCGGGAGCCAGCCAGAACGCCAGGGCCGCCGCGAGAAGAAGGGCAACTGACTGAGCCAGGCCAAAGGACTCATGCGCGCGCCTTCCCGGCCGGCGCTTCCAGTTTGTTCGGCTCGTCTTCATAATTCCGCCAAACGAATTTATGCCCGTTTCCGTTCCTTCTGTCGGGTAGGTGTTCCCCCTAATTTCGGTAGGGCGAGCCTGTCCCCAGCGAGCGCCTCACGTGTTTGGATCACGTGTGGGTCGGCTCGCTGAGGACAGGCTCGCCCTACCGTTCGCCTTCATGGGAAGCAGTCCATAACGAGAATTGCTGGGACGTCCGCCCTCGGGTTGAGTGCGTCCGTGAGGCGGCGACCGAAAACGGTGAGAAAGTCTCCAAGATCAGCCACCGCGTCGCAAGTATGCGCGGCACCACGTCCGGACCGAATGGCCAGCAAATGCGAGGCTCCCTGACGACTCCAAAGCATGCCCGATTGTTTCAAGCGCTGTCCGACCACAGTCTTGCAGCCTGCCTTCACCACGCCGGAGCCGATGAAGTAGCCCGCCTGCCGGAAGGTCTGGTACGTCATGCGTGACTTGTTCCGCTCAAAATAGGCGATCTGTTTCTTGGCACCGGCAACTTGTGGATGCGCCGGCCAGTCGGTGGCCTTGACCTTGATCCCGTGGCTTGCAACCGCTCGCTCCCTGATTAATGCTGAATCCGAAATCAGTGTCCTTGCACAAGATGTTAAACGAAGAAGTTGTCAAACGCGCCCTGCAGTCGGTCAAGTATCCCGGTTACTCCCGGGACATCGTTTCGTTCGGGTTGGTGAAGCAGATCTCCGCAGCCAACCACGCCGTGAGCCTCCTCATCCAACTCACCTCCGGCAGCCCCGACGTGGCCGCTCAAATCAAGAATGATTGCGAGCGCGCCTTGAAAGCGCTGCCGGACGTGAAGGCCGTTCACGTCGATGTCAGGCTTCCCGCTCCGGCCGCTCCGAGCGCGACCGGTCCAAATCCGTGGTCGCAACAGTCGCCTGTGCCTGGGATCAAGCGCCTGGTCGCCGTGGCCAGCGGCAAGGGTGGCGTGGGCAAATCCACCACTTCGGTGAACCTGGCGTGCGCGCTCCGGCACCTGGGCGCCGCGGTCGGCTTGCTGGACTGCGACATTTACGGTCCCTCCATTCCGTTGATGATGGGGATCAACCAGCGCCCCACGATCAGCGACCGCGAGAAACTCGTTCCGCCGGCCAACCACGGCGTGAAGCTGATGAGCATGGGGTTCCTGCTCGACGGCGATTCGCCCGTGATTTGGCGAGGTCCCATGATCATGAAGACCATCCAGCAATTCATCAACTCCGTCGAGTGGGGTGAACTCGATTATCTGCTGGTGGATTTGCCGCCGGGCACGGGCGACGCGCAGCTCTCGCTTTGCCAAACCGTCCCGCTCGACGGCGGCGTCATTGTGACGACGCCGCAGGAAGCTTCGCTGGGTGTCGTGAGAAAGGGGATCGCGATGTTCGTAAAAGTCAATGTTCCCATTCTGGGCATCGTGGAGAACATGAGTTATTTCCAAACTCCATCGGGAGAGCGCGTGGAAATCTTTGGCCACGGCGGCGGGCGGGCTGAGGCCGAACGTCAGAGCGTGCCTTTCCTCGGTGAAATCCCGATCTTTACGGAAATTCGAGTCAGCGGCGATCAGGGAGTTCCGATTGTGGTCTCCGCGCCGAATGCGCCGCCGGCTCAATCTTTCATTCGGATTAGCGAAGCGCTGCGGCAGCAACTCGGGTAGCTCCCCGATTCGGAATCTCAACAGGAGGAAACGGAGGCAACAGAGACTGACCCGTTGAGCACTTTGTCTCGGTGCGCGACCTGCCAGGTCTCGGCACAGCGGTTTGGGCAATCCCGCTTGTGACCCAGTTCCGCTCTCTGTTTTCTCAGTTGCCTCCTGTTATTAAACCCGATAGCGCTTCACTCGCGAACCAGCCTGCGCTCCGCATAAACAGGTTTCTCAGGCCGCCCACTTTGGATCCGAGGACGAGGGAGGAGACTTTTCCCGCGCCTGGAGGTACACGGTGACCTCCGTGCCTTGCCCTAATTCGGAACGGAGATGGACCGCGCCTTTGGCCTGTTCGACGAGCCGCTTGACGATGGAGAGGCCCAGGCCCGTTCCTTGGCCCAACGGTTTGGTGGAAAAGAACGGATCGAAGACTTTCCCAATCGTCTCCGGAGCGATGCCAGGGCCGCTGTCTCGCACCGTGAACGCCACCAGGGGCGGCTCGTTCAGAAAGCCATCGCGATTGATCAGGCGTTCGTTCGAGCCATCCTGAAATTTGGAGAGAATCAAGGCGTCGTTCAAACCGCGCGCGCGGATTTCGACTCGGTGCGGCTGGGGCGTGCACTGCAGCGCGTTGGTCGCCAGGTTCAGCAGAATCTGGAGCAGGTCGATCCCGTTGATCTGCACGTAGGTTTCGTTCGGGAGCGGATGGATGAGCAACTCGTTGGTCCGGGCACCGGAGCGGGTCTTGAGCAGTTCGCTCAGGTCATTCAAGGTCTGGTTGACGCGCACGGACGGGTTGGCGTGGGGACCGCCCCGGAGAAAACTGAGATACCGGCGCGAGATGTTGGTGATATTGTTGATCTGAAGCGTGATGCGGTAGAGCCGCTCCTTCACGGCTTCGAGCGCTTCGCCTTCGAGCTGCGGAGTAGCGCGCACGCTCTGATTCACCAGCTCCACCAGGCCGAAGATGCTTGTCAACGGCCCGTTAATGTCGTGGATGATGCTGGCGTAAATCTCGCCCCGCGTTTTGGCCATTTCTTCGCGGAGCGATTGGTTTTGAATTTCCTCCTGAAGGTGGGTCAGCCTTTGATGGTAGCCCTCGATCTTCTCGGAGCGATGGCGGCGTTCCATCGCCGTGGCCACGGCCTGCCGGATGGTGGCAATATCGAACGGTTTGGTCAGATAATCGCACGCTCCCAGACGCAAAGCTCCCCGCGCCGTCTCAATGGTTTCGTAAGCCGTGAGCATGATCACTTCGATGGCCGGTTCGATTTTCTTGAGCTGGCCGAGCGCTTCGATGCCGGACATGTTCGGCATGCGGATGTCCACGATCGCGGCGTCGATGCGCTGCTGCGTGGCCAGGCGAATGGCTTCCGCGCCGCTTTCGGCGAGCAGGATCGCGTATTCGTCCTGGAAAACCATTTCGAGGGTCTGGCGCGGGCCGTCCTCGTCGTCCACGATCATGAGCGTTCTCATATCGTTAGTCCTGTGATCATCTTTTCCCAGAGTGACTCATTCCACAACACCTTGGCCAGGAACCGCTGGTCGTCTTGGACCAGGGGGAATGATTCCGGGCGGCACGGAAGCGTCAGAATGAAGGTGACGCCCTGGCCGGCCTGGCCCTTGCATTCCACCTTGCCCCCGTGGTGATACACGATGAAGTAGCAGATCAACAGGTTGATGCCGTATTCGGCGAGCTGGCCGGCATGGGCGAGAAATGGATCGAACATCGACGCCAGCGCATCGGACGGAAAGCACGGACTCTGGTCGCGGATCTCCAGTTCGATGGCGCGAGGCGAGGCGTCCGGCTCTGGCACGGCACGGGCATGAAAGGCAATGCGGCTGTTGTCCGGCGCGTTCAGAAGTTCACTGGTCAACAGCAATTCGAAGAGCCGTTGGAATTTCCATTTATCCACCCGCAGCGGCGGCAGCGTGTCGGGAAAATCCAAATCCAATTCAACTTTCTTTTTCGCCAGGCGATCCCGGAGGCGATCCGCCGCATGCGCAACCACCTCGGCCAGCTTGACCTCCTGTTGAAAAGCGACATCGGAACGCTGGGCCGTCTCCGAGAACTCGGTCAGCATTTCGGTGATGCGGTTGACCTGGGTCTGAACGTGGGTGTGAAAGTCGCTCCAGAATTTGGGATCTTTCGACCGCTCCGGATCGACCGCTTCGTCTCGAAGTTTCGACGGGGCCAGATCGAGGAAAGTACGGATGGCGACGAGCGAATTGCGCAAGTGATGGTTCAGACCCGCGGCGAGAACTCCCAGGCTGGCCAATCGGTCCGCGACGATGAAGTTCTGGATCATGGCCAGCTTTTCCTTGAGCAATTGATCCCGCTCGCGCTGGACGATGAAGAATTCCAGGCCGTGGCGGAGGGTCACTTCCAATTCCGGAATGCGCCAGGGTTTGGCGATGTATTTGTAAATGGCGCCGGAATTCACGGCGTCGATGGCCGCGTTGATGTCCGCGTAGGCGGTGACCAGAATCCGCAACGTGCGCGGGCAAAGCTGGCGGGCGCGTTCGAGAAGCTGGACGCCCTGTTCGCCGGGCATCCGTTGGTCTGTCATGAGCAACGCGATCTGGCCCGGCTGGGCCTGGAGAATGCCGAATCCTTCCGCGGCGCTGGCGGCGGTGAAAATGCGGAACTGGGGATCGAACGCTCGGGCGAAGTACTTCAGAGAGTTCTCCTCATCGTCCACGTAAAGGATCCCAAATTTTTTGTAGTCGTAGCCGGTACCCATGGTGCGCGTACGTGCGTCACTCTCCATGCGCCTGGTTCCCACTCAATGACAGCGGCGCGCTGCGAAAACAGGCAGGGCTGGTTCTGCGCGCTTTTCAGTGTCTATTTTCATCGGTGGATTAAACGCCGCGTTCCCCCTCACCCCGGCCCTCTCCCGCTGGGAGAGGGAGAACGTATTGTCCCGCGTCCGACAGTCTAACGCGCCAGGACATGCTCCAGCGTGGCCTACGATTTTTCCCTCTCCCTGAGGGAGAGGGCCAGGGTGAGGGGGAACGCGGTGGGCGATCGACAAGTTGCTTAGAGCGTGTCCGAAAATTCCGCGGGGTCCTGTTTTCGCGCCAAAGGCCGGATGGCGAGGCGCGACGAAGGAGAATATCCTCCCTGGATCTTCGACTGAGGAGCAACGAAGCCAGGCGGCCTTTGGCGCGAAAACCCTCCGGGCGGCGGGTCTTTTGTCCGTGGCCTGCGTTGGCTCGGTCCTTACAGCCCGCGTTGGGGATGCTCGGACCTCGCCGCCTTGGCCACAGCCAAAATCCCTCGCCGCAGGACCCCGCGCAATTTTCGGACAGGCTCTTAGAAAAGATAGGCCGAATGCGACCAATCTCCTGTGTTCGGTCAGCTCTTCCATCTGGGGCTGGCAGCACTCCAGGCTCAAGCGAATCCGAGATCCTGCCGGAACAAATCCGAAAGCTGGTTCCCATCCAGTTCGTCCGGCCCGGCAGCGAGCGGATCAACCGGCAGCTCAATGACCACTCGCAATTTGGACTGGCCAGGCAGGGAAATACGGCCACCGTGGTGGTGGACGATGAAAAAGCCGGTCACCAGATCAAGCCCGAACCGGTCGGTGGCCTGCCTGGTGAACGGCGCAAACAGGCGCGCCCGCTGTTCCGGCGTCCAATCCGGACCTTCGTCGCGGAACTGAATCTTGACCAGTGGCGCGCCTTCGGCATCGGCGCCGCTCCCGGCTTCAACGGTGAGCGGCGTGTCCTTATCGGCCGCGGCCGTCAAGCTCGCCGTGAGAAGCTCGAACAGCTTCGTAATCTGCTTCGGGCTGGCTTTGATTTTTGTCAGCGATGGCGCGAAGCGCACCGCAACCGCGTTCGGCGAACCGGATGAGTGCGTCTGCAGGAACGGTCCCAGCAAGGCCTCCAACGATTGCGCCGGCGCCGAAGAAAACGCCCCGTCGTCCGCCAAGGCCTTCAAATGGGCCGCCACGTAATGAATGTCTTCGCTCGATCTCTGCTATTCGTGTTCGATCGCCTTGGCCGAATCTCTGGCGAGGCCTTCCTTCGCCGCCGATTGAGGCGGCGCGCTGGGAATCGCGGCCACGAAAGCGCTCGCCGCCCGGAGCGCGTGACGGTAATGCGCGCCCAGTCCGGCGGCGAACACGCCCAGATTTTTCGCCCGATCGCAGAGCACGATTTGTTGCACGACAGAAAGTTTTTCCCGCAGCAGTTGGTCGCGCTCCTTGAGCACGCCGTAAAACTCCAGGACGCGCAAAAGCGTAAACTTCAGGTCCGTGACGTCCCAGGGTTTGCTGATGTATTTGTAAATGCCGCTGGCGTTGATTCCGGCGACGGCGCTGTCGATGTCGGAATAGGCGGTGACGAGGATGCGGATGACTTCAGAAAAATGGTGGCGGACCTTCTCCAGCAGTTGCACGCCGGTTTGGCCGGGCATGCGCTGGTCGCTCATCACGACGCCGATTTTTCCTTGTTCCCTTTGCACGATTTCCCAGGCCTCCGCGGCGTTGGAGGCCGTGTGCACGTTGAAATCGGCCGAGAACTGTTTCTCGAAATATTTTAACGACATCGCCTCGTCATCCACGTAGAGGATGCCGTATGGGTTGAGTTTGCTCATAATCGCGGCATGTCCATTATTGCTGACGGCGGGGCTTTAGCAAGGCGGCGTTTTGCCGACCTTCAGATCGCGTACTTCTCGGCGATCCAGTCCGGGATGATTTCTGCGCGGCCGGTCTTCAGATTGATCATGGTGAAGTCAAAGTAACCGTCCGAGCAAAGCTTCCGGGTCCCACTCTTGAGGATCTCGAAATTCACCCGGACGCCATCCTTGAACATGTCTTCGATCCAGGTCCGGACGATGAAGCGGTCGCCAATGCGCAGCGGCCTTTTGTATTCGATGTGCGCGGTGCGGGCGAACCAGCCGTAGCCCGCCTGATGGAATTCCGCCATCGACATGCCGTAGCACCGGGCCATTTGATCGTAGCGCGCGGCCAGAACGTAATCGAAGTAACGGCTGCCATGAACGTGCTGGTTCATATCGATGTCGTCCGGGCGCACCTGCAGCTCCGTCTCGAATTTCGTTCGGCCTAAGTTCATCCTGAATTCAGGTGGAGCGAGATAATTCAACAGCACTGGGCTCCGCAGGAGCGTCGCCCCACCAGAGGTTATCTGGGAATACGGAATTTCACGGGCCCACGACCACGGCCCGGTAGAAGCGTCCGATTGGACTCTTGGCGGTGGGATCCTCGAATTCGTAGGCGAAGCCCGTGGCAATGATCGTGGTAACCGGGGTCCAGTTGATCAAATCGGTGGAGACTTCGATTCGGTAGAGCTTGCCGGGCTGCGTCGTCAGCGTAATGGAAAACCGATTCTGGAGTTTGGGCGGGCCGGGATCGAGTTTCACAAAATCGGCGTCGCCATTCAGGCGCGCCAGGCCGCTCCGGGGCACGCCATTGACCGCTGAGATCAGTCCGCTGATGAGAACTCTTCCGTCCGCCTGGATTGCGATAGCAGAAACCGAGATAGCCACGGTGAAGCTGAGTTTAGGCTCAAAGTCGGCGTCCAAACTGCCGTTGGCGTTCAATCGCGCCAGGCCCACGCGCCGCACGGCATCGAAAGTCGTGAAGCTGCCGCCAATGAGGATTTTTCCGTCAGCCTGCAAAGCAAGGGATTCCACGTAGTTATCAGTCCCCAATCCGGGATCGAAGCCGGCGTCCACCGAGCCATCCGGATTCAGCCGCGCGATGTTGTTTCGGTTGACGCTGTTGACGCGGTTGAAGTCGCCTCCGATGATGACTTTGCCGTCGGGTTGGACCGCCAGCGTATAGACCACGGCGCGCGGTCCCGCAACACCCGACCCCGTGTTGAAAGCGGTGTCCAAAGTGCCGTCGCTGTTCAGGCGGGCAATTCGGTTTTGTTCCACCCCATTCACGAGCGAGAAATATCCGCCGATGACGACCTTGCCGTCCGCTTGAGGACCAATCGCGTTGGCCCAATCGTCCAACTCGGCCGGCGGGCTGAACGTCGTGTCGAAGAACCCCGTGGGAAGAAAACGCGAGACCTGGTTGCGTTCTTGGCCGGCAACCGGATCGAAGAAGGCGTCCGCCACGATGAACTTGCCGTCAGCCTGAACCGCCAGGGAGTTCACATCGACGACGTCCGGTGTGAACACCGTATCCAGCGATCCGTCGGTGTTCAGCCTTTGCACGCCGTTGAACCCGCCGATGATCCGACCGTCCGGCTGCAAACCCATGAAGTGAAAGTCCAACGTCGGCGCTCCAGCCGGGCTTCCCGGGACAAAGTCCGGGTCGATCGTGCCATTCGTATTCAGACGGACGATACCGCCGCGGGCCGTCCCATTCACCGAAGCGAAATGGCCCGCGACCAGCGCCTTGCCGTCTTTTTGGATCGTAATCGCCGTCACGGGCAGAAACGCGCTCGGATTGGCCGGGAACGGCACCGTGACGTCCGCAAAACTGAAATCCAGATTCCCAGGCTTCTTGCTATCGATAATCCGGACGGCACAGGTTGAAGGCTCCGAGAGCCTGGTGCCGGCGCTCGGGTTTCGCAGGATAACGCTGAAGGTCTCGTCCTCCTCCACCACGCCGTCATCGAGGATTGGGATCGTGATCGTGTGTTCGGTTTCCAGCGAGGCGAAGCGCAGTGTCCCAACTTGCGCTTTGTAGTCCAATCCAGATCTGGCTTTGCCTCCCGAAGTGATGAAATCGACGGTAAAACCCTCTGCGCTGTCGCCGCGGCGGATGACTTTGACCTCGACGGGGCCGGCGTTTTCGCCGGCGGCGACCGTCGGAGTGGCGAACTCGAAGCTGCTGGCCCGAATGTTGGATTCCAGCAACCGGACCAGACGGTTGGTTCGACTGCCGTCCGCCGAATCAAAGCCGCCGCCACTCAGGACTTTCCCGTCCGGCTGGAGCGCCATTCCCGACACATAAGCGATTTCCTCGTAGCCGAGTTCATTCCGGAAAGTCGTCCCCAGATAGGGACCGAACGTGGGATCCAGAGCGCCGTCCGCGTTGAGCCGGGCGACCCCGCGGCGGTTGATGTCATCGACCAGCGTGAAAGAACCGGAAAGCACCACCTTGCCATCGCTTTGAACCTCCAGAGACGTGACGAGACCGGGAACGGTGTTGCCGAAGTCATCCGTGTCTGTGACTCCAGGGCCCGGATCGAAAGTGGTATCCACCGAACCGTTCGGGTTGAGCCGGGCAATTGAGGAACGGTCCAGGTCGTTGACCTTGGTGAAATCGCCCGCAATGACGATCTTTCCATCCGACTGAAGAGCGACGGCCTCGACGCTTGCGGCGTCGCCGGCCGCACCGGTCCCCGGATCGAAACTGGCGTCCGGAGAGCCGTCCGCGTTCAGGCGGGCGATGTTGCGCCGGGGCAATCCGCCGAGGCCTGTGAACTGGCCGCTGACGATCACTTTTCCATCCGGCTGAATCGCCATGGACGAAAGCCAGGGCACCCGGAAATTCTGGTCGGTGCTGCTGGCGCCTGTGCCGGGATCGAATGTTGCATCAAGCGAACCGTCCGCATTCAAACGCCCAACCGCCTTCCGGACGACGCTGTTGACCGAGTCAAAGTTTCCCGCGACGAGGATTTTGCCGTTGGGCTGAATCGCGACGGAATAAACTCCCGGAGCCAGGCTGCCGCCGACTCCAGTTCCGGGATCGAAGCTCTCATCAAGGGCGCCATTGGCATCCAATCTCGCGATCCGGTTGCGCGCCACGGACCCGACGCGCGTGAATTCCCCGCCAATGATGATCTTTCCGTCTCTCTGCACCGCGATTGCATAGACGGTGTTATTGAGCAGGCTCTCGCTGCCGCCGAAAGTGGTGTCGCGGACTCCATCCGGATTAACCCGGATAAGGCGATCGGGCGTGGCGGACCCAGCGCGGGCGAAGTTTCCGCCGACCAGTATTTTGCCGTCTGGTTGCAGGGCGATCACGTTGACGGAATCGACGGGCGCGATGGTCGAAGTGAACGTGTCATCCAGAAGGCTTCCGCGATTTTCATTGTCGAAAATCAGCAGCCGGGCGCTCGCGGGCGAGCCCAGGACCGCACCGCCTGTAGGGTTGGAAAGGAGCAAGGGGACGGTTTCGGTCCCTTCCGCGTAGGGGTCATCAAGGATGCGCACGGAGAAAGTGGCGTTGGTGGCGCCCGGAGCGAAGGAAAGTGTGCCGGAAGTTGGCTCGTAATCTGCGCCAGGCTTGGCCGTCCCCTTCCCGGAGGCGTAATCGACGGTCACGGGATCGTTCGTGTTCCCGGTTCGCGTGACCTGGATGACGGACGGACCGCCGGTTTCGTCCGGGACATAGAAAGCTTCGGAGAACTGGATGGAAGCACCGGCCGGCTGGCCCAGGCCAAAGACCGATCCGGCAAGAAGCAGGATAGCGCTCATGACCAGAAGAGACATGAACCCGGTAGGGCGAGTCCGTCCCGGCGAGCCGCTCGACGTGCGTGGAACACGTCCGACTCGGCTCGCTGGGGACAGGCTCGCCCTACCGGGTTCATGTTCTTGGCCGCGTGTGTCTAATTCAACCATTCCGTTTGATACCCATTTGCTGAATCGCCGGGCAATGTAGATTAAGGGGCGCGCTCCTGTCGAGCGTTGGTCCGCAAATCCGGCTCACGAGACGGTTTTACAGCATTTTAAGGACCGCTCCTGTCGCACTTTACCTCCTGGGTGTCCGGATCGCCTTCCCCCAGCCCTCTCCCATGGGGTTCCCTTGGGGAGGGCGATCTAAAGTGTCGGTCAGCGACCCCGCTTGACTTCCATCTCTCCCCGCGAGGAACGAGTGGGGAAGAGTTGGAGAGAGGGGTTTCTTGGAAACATGAGAAGCGAGCCAACGCACCTCCTCTCCCCAGCCCTCTCCTCCTTTCGGGAAGAGAGGGAGAAGACTACGCCCTAGCCTGAGGCGGGCGACGGTCAAGGTCGCTTCCCGCGTAGTCTCCGTGGCGCTGGCGACCTGCGCCCGACCCATGAACCCACCGATGGTAGGGCGGAGCTGCTGCGCCGCCGCATCGACTGAAATCCGGCTGCGCGGCAACGCAGCCCTACTGTCGGTTCGTGGGAAGGGTCCTGTTCCAAAGGACCTGCACTCGGGCCATGAACCCGGTAGGGCGAGTCCGTCCCGGCGAGCCGCTCGACGTGACTGGAACACGTCCGACTCGGCTCGCTGGGGACAGGCTCGCCCTACCGTCAGATTCATGCGAAGCCGACACGCAAGACTCCGCGCGCATTGGACATGAACAACCTGCTCGACAAGAGCGGGCCGGCTGCGTTTCGTTGTCCCCATGAAAACCGATTCTGCCAAGTACCCGCTCGGGACCATCATCGCTTACGGTCCGGATAACAAGCTTGCGACAAAGCTGGTCGTGTCCGTTTTCAAAAACCCCGGACACCAGGAACCTGACGAACTGCACCGGTGGATTACGCAAGCCGGCGACGTGCGGAAGGATCCGGCCATCGCCGCCGAGGTAGCCGAGTTCCTCAAACGCCATGGGGTCCAACAAACCGTGACGCATGACCGCATTCTGGGGTGCCCGCACGAGGAAGGGATCGATTATCCGGCGGGAGAAAGCTGCCCGCAATGTCCGTTTTGGGAGAACATCGACCGGTTCACTCACCAACCGAAGAAACCGGCCCAATCTTCATCGACGCCAAAAGTGGGGCGCAACGATCCGTGTCCCTGCGGCAGCGGCAAGAAATTCAAGAAGTGCTGCGGGCGGTGAGGCGAATTCATTCAATCTCGATTCCGACTGGGCAATGGTCGGAGCCGAGCACGTCGGGGCGGATGAAGGCGCGCTTGAGGCGGGGGCGAAGGGATTTCGAGATCAGGAAGTAGTCGATGCGCCAGCCGATGTTGCGGGCGCGAGCGTTGGCGAACACAGCCCACCAAGTATAATGCCCGCCACCCTTCTCGAATTCGCGGAACGTGTCGAGAAATCCCGCCTTCACGAAGGCGCTGAAGCCTGCCCGTTCCTCCGGCGTGAAACCGTGGTTGCGCACGTTGGCTTTGGGATTCGCCAGGTCGATCTCGGTGTGCGCCACGTTGAGATCCCCGCAGAAGATCACGGGCTTGCGGCGTTCGAGCTTCTTCAAGTAATGACGAAAATCGCGGTCCCATTGCTGGCGATACTTCAGCCGCGTGAGTTCGCGCTGGGAGTTTGGGACGTAAACATTGACGAGGAAGAAGTCGGCGAACTCGGCCGTGAGCCCTCGTCCTTCGCGATCGTGTTTGGGGATGCCAATGCCCGGCGTGACGCGAATGGGATGGGTCCGGGTGAAGATCGCCGTGCCCGAATAACCCTTCTTCTGCGCGGCGTTCCAGTAAGTCGTGTAACTCGCCGGCCAGAGCGGCTCGACGTCGTCGGCGCCGGCTTTCGTTTCCTGGAGGCAAAGAATGTCCGGCTTCTCGGCGTCGAGATAATCGAGGAAGTTCTTGCGGAGGACCGCGCGCAGGCCATTGACGTTCCAGGAAATCAGCTTCATGCCGGAGTGGTTTAGCAAAGGAGGCCGAAATCCGAAACAAGCAAGGACGGTAGGGCGAGCCTGTCCCCAGCGAGCCGATCCAGCGTGTTCAAAGCTCGCCGAGCGGCTCCCCGGGACGGACTCGCCCTACCGGCGATCAGTTCAAGGAATACCTCATCTCAACCTCACGCCAAGTTCGCGAAGGCCGCGAAAGAAATGGGAGCTTTGGCTTCGCCTGGAAGCCGCACATTTTTCAGGCAAGGCAAGTCGGTATTCGGGGCCTGACGGCCATCTCCCGGAGGGAGAACAGAGCGCCAGATGTCCAAATTCCAGGCTTCGCCCGGCCCACCCTTCAAGAGTGAGGCCATCGCTGGAATACGAGCGCCTCACGCAAAGGCCGCAACGCGCGCGAAGGAAGAACGCAGCAATTCTACCCATGAACCGGAGTAACCGGAGTGCCGCTCTCCGACCCGGCAAGACTCCACTTCGAGTCGTGCCGGGCCGGAGGCCGGCACTCCAATCCTGGTTCGTGAGCGCAATGCGCGCAAAACTTTTTGGGGAAGTCTCATTTGGGCGGCAGGCGCGCCGCACGATCCGCTTGTAGTCCCGGTTTTAACGGGTTTTCGCGTCGTTGGCCGGTATAAAGCCGGCTTACTGTGCAGACCGTGGGATTGACGACAGATCGACCGGAGAACCGTAGCGCAGATTTCCAATCGGCAGGGCGCCGTCAAGTCCCAGCGGGCTCGGACTGGGAGACGCCCCGCAGAATACAATTCTGCGATACGGCAGAGTGCAACTCTGCGCTACGAGCTTTGTCGTCCATCCCGCAGACCAAGCAGTAAAGCCGGGACTACCTGCTCCGATCACGTGCGACGTCGTCAAGTGAGCGCTGGGTGCCTGCGTTTTTGCCGCCTTGCTCCAGCCAGGCCATGACGGGCTGCGCAAGGTCGTCGAAGAAATACGGCACCGCCTCGTGCGTGGCTTGAGGGACGATGAGGAAACGGCTCGGCGTCGCCGCGAGCGTTTGCAAGCGGCGAACTTCCTCTGGCGGCACGATGCAATCCTCCGCGCCCGCAATGAAGAGCGCAGCGACGGGTGAGCGATGAAGGACAGAGGTGAGATCGAGTTCGCCAGGGTGAGTGTGAAGGATGTTGGGGACGTGCCTCAAACCGGCTTTGACAAGGAATGAAGGAACGAAAGAGGCATTGTGTTTGCGGATGTTTAGAATGGCGCGGGAGAGTTCGGCATAAGGCGCAATGGCCACCACGCTTTCCACGCGCGGCTCGACGCTCTTCCAGCGCAAAGCCAGCGCGCCGCCGTAAGATTCCCCGATTGCAGCCACGGGTTCGGCCAATTGGCCGGCGCGCGCGAGTTCGTCCAGGAGTTGGCTGAGGTCTTTAGTTTCGACCAGGCCGAAGTGGATGCGTTGGCCGGTCGATTTGCCGTGCCCGCGCAAATCCACCAGAACGCAGCGCCAGCCTTCCTGCGCGAGCCGGAACGCCCAGGGCACCATGCGGCCCTGGTCCAGGCTGTAACCGTGCAGCAGCACAACCGTGCCGCGAGGCGCGTCCGTAAATGGCGTCGCCACGCCGGGAACCGTTTGGCGGAAAGTGAACTTGAACCAGGTTTTGCCGCGCTCTTGCCAGTTGGTCGAAGTGGCCGAGACCTGGTAATCGCGCGGCTCAATCACGCGGTAACGCAGCCGGGCGGAAGGTGGGCCGACCTCCAGGAAGCGAGCGGGAAAATTCGTCAAGACCTTCGATCCAACATCCAGATAAACCGGGATCGTGCGTTTGATCCAGTCCGGGTAAGTGTTTGGAGCCTGCGCCAGCCGTTCCGCCAGGAAGCGCCCGCAGCCCGCGCTGACCAGAATCAGCGCGAGGAGCAACGTTGCCAGCAAGCATCGCAAACGCATCGCCCGGATTAAATAGCGGGGTTTGGCTTCGTTGGCAAAGGCTCTGTTGGCGAGCGCGTGGGCGTGGCGTTACAACGTTACAGCGTTAAAACGTTAAATGGGCTAAATCGGTTAAATCGAACTTTGAACTCAGAGCAGAAGCGGCAAGTCCGTAAGCGAGCGAATAACTTCATCCGTTGAACGGGGACGGCTCCGGTCGATCCGAACGACCTGAAGTCCGGCGCGTTTGGCGCCTTCGACGTCTTCCGAGGCGCGGTCGCCGACGTGAAGCACGGCTTTGCCCGGCAAGCCCAATTGCCGGAGCGCATGCTGAAAAATAGCCGGCGCCGGCTTGTGCTGGCCGAATTCACGGGACACGACGATCACTTCAAAGTAGCGCTCCAGCTTGAGCGCGCGCAGCAGCGGGCGAAGGCGTTCGTCCCAATTCGAGATCACTCCCAGCCGCAGTCCACTCGTGTGCAATGTCTCAAGGGCTGGCACGACGTCGTCGTACAGGCGCCAAACTTCGGTGCCGGCGAATCGGGCGTAAAGGTCGGCAAAAAGATGCGGATCGCTTTCGTGAATGGCCGAGGCGGCGAACGTTTGGGCGACAAGTTCTGCCCAGGCGCGGCGCGAGTAGTCGAAATTGGTTTGGGTTCGCCATGCTTCGGCGAAACGGCGGTTCAGAACTTCGGGATCGGCGTCCAGGACTCCGTGTTGTTTGGCGACCTCCGCATAAACATGCCCAACCGACGGCCACGGATCGATCAGCGTTCCGCCCACGTCGAAAGTCAGCGCCTTGATCTTATCGCGTCGCATCATCGGGAAAGACGTTCCCATCGGTGACTTAGTTGAGAGTATCTTGAGTTGAGAGTTGAGAGATTTGAGGTGTTATCGATTACGGACAGACTGGCAACTGGCAACTGATCACTGGCAACTGATCAGTGAACTCTCAACTCTCTCACACCAGTCCATTCGTTCAATCCGCGCTCATTCAAGGCGGGGCTGGACGAGAGATGCAAAACTTCGATCGCTTCACCTACGAAATGCAGCGAGCCGGTGATGAGCACCAGGGGATCGGTTGCGGTTCGATTGAGCGCTTCGGTCAAGGAGGCGCAGGCCACGACCTCCGCGTGCGAGTCGAGCGCTTCGCAGAAATCGCGCATCGCTTGCGGGCTGGCGGAGCGGTCGCTGCTGACCGGCGCGAGGAGAATGCGGCTCGCGAGCGGCGCCAGGATTTCGCACATGGCCTGCCAATTCTTATCCTGCATGACCCCGAAGATAAGCGTCATCCGCCCTGGAAGTAGTTTTTCAATGGCAGCGCGGAGGGCTTGAGCGCCGGCGGGATTGTGCGCGCCGTCGAGAAGGATCGTGCGATTGGGCGGCCTGCGGACAATCTGAAGGCGGCCCGGCCAGGACACGCTCAGGAGTCCCTTTTGCACCGCGTCCGCTCCAACAGGAATCTGGCCGGCCAGGATGCGGATCGTGGCCAGCGCCAGCGCGGCGTTGAGCCGTTGATGCTCGCCAGGCAGGGGCAGTTGGAGTTTGGCCAGTGGAGGGCGATCGAGGTCTGCGCGCGAGACCTGGACGAGCGGGCTATTGTTGTTGGCCGCCACTTGCGAAATCACGAGCAATGCATCGGGATTTTCCTCAGCCGTCACGACCGGAACTCGCGGCTTGATAATCCCGGCTTTCTCGGCGGCGATTTCCGGAAGCGTGTGTCCCAGCCACTTTTCGTGGTCGAACTGGATGTTCGTAATGACGCTGGCGAGCGGGTTGACGATGTTCGTCGCGTCGAGGCGCCCGCCTAATCCGGTTTCCCAGATAACCAGATCGACGTTTTGTTCTGCGAAATAGCGCAGCGCCATCATGGTCACGACTTCAAAGAAGGTGGGATGCGCCGAGGCGAGAAAGGTCTTCAGCCACGGCTGCATTTCTTCCACCAGCCTGACAACGTCCGCCTCGCTGATGAGCCGGCGGTTGATCTGGATGCGTTCCCCGAATGCGACGAGGTGCGGCGAAGTGAACAGGCCCACACGCAAACCCGCCGCGCGGTAGATGCTTTCCAGCATGGCGCAGGTCGAGCCTTTGCCGTTGGTCCCGGCGACGTGGATGAACCGAAGGTGTTCGTGGGGATTGCCCGCCAGCGTGGCGAGCTTGAACGTGTTTTCCAAGCCCAGTTTCGCGCCGAACCAACGAAGGCTGTAGAGAAATTGGATGGCGTCCGAGTAAGTCATTCGGGTTTGATTTTCCGCAACGCGTCGGCGGCGCAGTAGCGGACCTCGCGGTTCGTGTCCTGCAACGCTTTCTCGAGCGCCGGTACGGCCGCGTGGACTATCGAACCCAGCGAAGCCAGGCTCAACGGGGCTTGCTGGCGAATCGAGGGCTTCGGATCACGAAGCGCTTCGACCAGGACATCAACCGCCGCGGACGCAGTCGGGTCGATTCTCAGCACGGCTTCCGCCTGCGCAAGGCGCAGCAGCGCCGGAACGGCCTCCTTGGCTGGCGCGCCGATTTCACCGAGGCCTTTCGCGAGAAACCAGCCATGGACTCGATTGTCCAAAAGGTTGGAGATCTCTTTGAAAGCCCGCTCCCTTTCTTCTGGGAATCGCAGCAGGGTCAGCGCGGCGCTTGCTCTTGCGTTCAAGTCGTCCCCTTGCAGCATGAGGCGCAGTTTTGGAATCAGGGATTCGAGATCGTCGGCAGCGCGTCCCAGCGCATAAGCGGCTTCGGCGCGCAGACTTTTGTCCTCCAGCATGGCGATGAGCCTGGGAACAGCTTCCGGAGCCGGATGGCCGATTCGGCCGAGAACCAACGCGGCGTTTGAGTGGATGCCAGCACTGGTGTCGTCGAGCGCTTGAATGAGCAATGGAACTACGGCTACGGGATCTGTTTGACCGATCCGTCCGCAAAGGGCGATGATTTCTCCCCGGTTCGATTTGTGCAATCGGTTGGTGTTGATCCAAGCCTCGATCAAATGCGGGATTACTTCCGTCGTTGGGCCAATCAGATACACCGCATTCAGGGATTGACTTTGAATTGCCGGATTCTCGTCCAGGAACAATTTGTACAAGGCCGGCAGAGCAGGCGTCGCTTCAAACCCGAATGCTTTCAGCGAAATGATGGCTTTGACGCGGATTTGATAGGCCTCATCCTTCGACATCAATTTCGGAAGACACTGCTGGACTCGGAGGGGAAGTTTGGAAGCCAGCATGTCAAAGGAATTCCAGAAAATGCCTTGGCGAGTCTTGAGGATTCGGATGAGGAACGGAAGCGCATTGATCCCAATCGCCGATAATCCTTCGTTGTCCTCCAGCCTTTGAGATCGAGTCTCCAGCATCCAGTGAGAGACTGGTTTGCCCTTGTAGGTGGGTTCGACGGGCGACCTGGTTCGCAACACCGCAAGACCCGCGAAGAGGAACACGCACAGAATTACGCCCGTTAGGATCTTTTTGCTCATGCCGTTTATGCTGGAGAGTCAGCGCAACTCCGGGGTGTTGGGCCGCTTAGAGCTAACGGAGTCCGTAGAGATAGAGCAAAGCGGCCCAACCGCTCGGCAGGGTCGTCGGAGCCTTCGGCAGATCCCGATACCTGAGACACATTTCGATCATGAATTTGGCGTGAGTGAATGCTTCCAGCATCGGCCTGGTATGATTATCCCAGTCTTTGTTGTGTTCGATTGCAAACTTCTTACCGGTCCCTTGCCGAATGATTTCTTCAAACGTCGCGTCGAGCGGGCGATCGGGCATGAGGCGGCGCAGAAGTTCCACGGCTCGCGCGGTGGTCTGTTGTACTCCACACACTTTGTAGCTACCGTGATAGAAACGATAGAAGGGATCTTCATACGTCCAGTGAGCGTTCATCTCCTTCCACATGTTCTCCAGATCACCAGAGCGTTGTTTGATTCGCTCCAGGAGCAAGTCGTGGAGCCGCTGTTTTTCTTCCAACTTCCTGGTCCATTCCGGTGGAGCAGCGCTTGGCTGAGCTTTTCCCACGCTGCCGGCTTCGGGAAGCGACTCGTTGAGCTCGAACCCCCCAGAGCTCTCCTGGCTCTTTTGGGATCGATCGCCCTCCTCCATACTGGCTTACCGCGTCAGAGCGGTTTGTGGTGGATGTACTGGTGGCAGGCGGCGATGAAACCGCGGAAGAGCGGATGCGGCGCGCTGGGCTTGCTCTGAAATTCCGGGTGAAACTGGCTGGCCATGAAAAACGGGTGGTCCTTCTGCTCGATCAGTTCCACGAGCTTCCCATCCGGGGAATTGCCGGTGAAGAGAAAGCCCGCCTGCTCGAATGGCTCGCGGTAGGCGTTGTTGAATTCGTAGCGGTGGCGATGCCGTTCGTTGACCACAAACGCGCCATAAAGATGCGCGGCCTTTGTCCCCACAGTCAATTGGACCGGCTGCGCGCCGAGCCGCATGGTGCCGCCTTTCTTGGTCACGTTCCTCTGTTCGTCGAGCAGCGCAATCACCGGATGCGGCGAGTTCGGGTCGAACTCCGTCGAATGCGCGCCCTCCAAATTCAACACGTTCCGGGCAAACTCGATGGTCGCCACCTGCATGCCCAGGCAAAGGCCGAGATAAGGAATCTTGCGCTCGCGGGCGAATCGCGCGGCCTGGATTTTGCCTTCGATGCCGCGTTCGCCAAAGCCTCCCGGAACCAGGATTCCGCCCACGCCCTTGAGGATTCGTTCCGGTCCGTACTTCTCGATTTCTTCGGCGTCCACTTTCTCGATTTCAACGCCGCAGTCATTGGCGATGCCGCCGTGGCTGATCGCTTCATAGACGGACTTATAGGCGTCGTTCAGGCCAATGTATTTTCCGACGACCCCGATCCGGACGCGATGCTGCGGCGCGACGAGTTTGCGGATAATGTCCTGCCAGTGGCTCATGTTCGCCTGCGGCGCGTCCAGCCGCAGAAACTGGCAAACCAGGTCGTCCAATCGTTCCCGCTGGAGCATCAGCGGCACTTCGTAAATGGAGTGCTCCACGTCCTTCTCTTCGATGACCGCTTCGTACGGGACGTTGCAGAACAGGGAGACTTTTTGCCGGAGTTCCTTGTTCAACGGCTGTTCGCAACGGCAAATCAGAATGTTCGGCGCGATGCCGATTTCGCGCAATTTGGCAACCGATTGCTGGGTCGGCTTCGTTTTCAATTCGCCGGCGGCCTTGATGAACGGCACGTAGGTGACGTGGACGAAGAGCGCGTTGCTCGGCCCCACGTCGAGGGCGAATTCTCGAATCGCTTCCAGGAACGGAAGGCCTTCGATGTCGCCCGTGGTTCCTCCGATCTCCGTTATCACGACGTCCGGCTTTGTGAGTTCGGCGATCTGCAGAATGCGGTTTTGGATTTCATCGGTGACGTGCGGGATGACCTGGACGGTTTTGCCCAGGTAATCGCCTCGGCGTTCCTTGTCGAGGACCGTCTGATAAACCTGGCCGCTGGTGAGGTTGTTGACGCGGGTCAGCTTGGTGTTGGTGAATCGTTCGTAATGGCCCAGGTCCAGGTCCGTCTCCGCGCCATCATTCAGCACGTACACCTCGCCGTGCTGATAGGGGCTCATCGTGCCGGGATCGACGTTGAGGTAGGGATCGAACTTCTGCAGTGTCACTTTGAGGCCGCGATTCTCCAGGAGCGTGCCGAGCGCCGCCGCGGTCAGGCCCTTACCCAGCGAACTCACCACTCCGCCCGTGACAAAAATGTATTTCATCGTGGTTACCGCGTTACAACGTTACACCGTTGCAGCGTTAAAACGGTGATCCAAGTCCGAGCGTTTGCCCGCTTTAACGATTTAACCCATTTAACGCCTCAACAAGCCTTCCACCCGCGCCACATCTTCAGGAACATCCACACCTACGCTGTCGTAATCCACTTGCGCGACGGCAATCTGAATTCCATTCTCCAGCGCCCGCAACTGCTCCAGTTTCTCCGCCTGTTCCAGGCTCGAGACGGGGTATTGAACCAGCCGGAGCAGCGTCTCCCGCCGATATCCGTAAATCCCCAGATGCTTCAAAAAAGCAAACGCCGCCATCTGCTCTTCGGTCGAACGACTGGCGGCATCACGCACAAACGGAATGGTGCGACGCGAGAAATATAGAGCGTGGCCAGAAGAATTGACAACGACTTTTACGACGTTCGAGTTGTCGAGATCGCGCGCGTCCCGGATGCGCGTCGCCGCCGTGGACATCTCGCAAGTCTGCACGGCGTCGGCTACGGCGTCGATGACGGCCGGGTCGATCAATGGTTCGTCGCCCTGAATGTTGACGACGGCATCGCAGGGGCAGCGCGCCGCCACTTCCGCGGCTCGGTCCGATCCACTCGGATGACTGGGTGATGTCATCTCCACGCGGCAGAATTTCCGCGCCACATCCTGGATGCGGGAGTCATCCGTGGCGACGATGACTTCAGCCAGCGAAGTGGCTTTCTGGCAGCGCTCGACGACGCATTGGATGAGGGGCTTTTTCCCGATCAGGGCCAGCGGTTTGCCGGGGAATCGCGTCGAGGCAAAACGGGCGGGGATGACGCCGAGAACTTTCAAGGTTCTCTCCTGAACTTCTCGAACAATTCCGCGTTCTTGGCCCGCTCCACCTCCATATCCTTCACGGCGTCGCGAGATCACGCAGGTAGTTGGCGTGGTAAAGAATTCGGCGTTGAGAAAGCTCGGCATATTCCAGCAGCCGATCCAGCGCGTTGCGCGCGATCTGGCTGTAATAGGAGCTGACCGGATCGATTTGCATTACAGGGTCAGTAGAATATGGCCGCGTCCAAAAAATCCAACTGCAAATCAAGCTTCACCGAGTCTTTAGTTGCGAACCAACCTGGGAACGATTACCACTCGGACCCAAGATGCAGCCGACTATGTTGACAGCCGACCAAAGCGGTTTACTCCTCGACTTCGTGGATCGCAGCAAACGGATCACGACCAGTCAGTTTGCGGGTGAATTGGTGCGTTTTCGCGAGTTCGGCAAAGATACCCGGCTACTCACGACCGCTTTTCAGGCACCGAACGGCGACGCTTGCGCCGTGGACACTTTCGTGAACGAATTCTGGACCGCGCAACAGCGCCAGGCCAACCGGCTCCACGAAATCTCATATCGCGCCTGCTTCAAACCGCAGTTGCCCCGCTTCTTCATCGAGCGCCTCACCGATTCAGGCAGCGCGGTTTATGATCCGTTCATGGGCCGCGGCACGACGCCGGTCGAAGCCGCGCTCCTCGGACGGGTGCCGGTGGCCTGCGATATCAATCCGCTCAGCGTGGTGCTGACACGCCCGCGACTCCATCCGCCCCGGCTGACAGAGGTCGCGGAGCGGTTGAAGGAAATCAGCCTCGGCGACCCCGATGAATTCCCGGAAGACTTGCTCGTGTTTTATCATCCGGAAACGCTGAGGGAGATCTCGGCGCTGAAGAAATATTTGCTGCAACGCCGCAGCGCCGGCTCGCTGGATGCGGTGGATGAATGGATTTGCATGGTGGCGATCAACCGGTTGACCGGGCACTCGAACGGCTTTTTCTCGGTCTATACCTTGCCGCCCAACCAAGCGACGTCGGTCAAAGCGCAGCAAAGGATCAACACCAAACGCAACCAGACTCCGCCGCGCCGGCACGTGCGCGAGATCATTTTGAAGAAATCCCGGATCCTGTTGAGCGAATGCGATCCACACGTGCGGCAGACTCTGGCGCGGGTCGCGGACCACGCCCAACTCCTGACACAACCGGCCGCCTCCACGCCGCAGCTCGCGAGCAACTCAGTTCACCTGGCTGTGACTTCACCGCCGTTCCTGGACGTGGTCGATTACGCCGGGGATAACTGGTTGCGCTGTTGGTTCCTGGGGATCGATGCGAAATCTGTGCCGATCACCAAACTGAAGAATCTGGAGGATTGGCAGGCGGCGATGACGGCCGTTTTCCGAGAGCTGCGGCGAGTTCTTGTGCCAGGCGGTCATCTGGCGTTTGAGGTGGGCGAAGTCCGAGGCGGCACGATCAAACTGGAGGAGGCAGTGCTTCCGTGCGGCGTTCGGGCTGGCCTTCAACCGGTGCTCGTGTTGATCAACGATCAGGAATTTACGAAGACGGCGAATTGCTGGGGCGTGGATAACGGCTTCAAAGGAACGAATACGAACCGGATTGTCCTGTTCCGCAAAGAGTAGGGCAGCTTCCAGCCTGCCAGCTTAGAGCGTGTCCGAAAATTGCGCGGGGTCCTGCGGCGAGGGATTTTGGCTGTGGCCAAGGCGGCGAGGTCCGAGCATCCCCAACGCGGGCTGTAAGGTTCAGGAGTTCAATGCAATGTTCGACGTCGCCGGTGGAACGTCGAACATCCAACATCGAACGCGGAACATCGAACTCATGACCCCAGTCCATGTTCTTAAACCAACGGAACTTCCATGAACCAGACGCTAGGGCGAGCCTGTCCCCAGCGAGCCGAGTCGGACGTGTTCCACGCACGTCGAGCGGCTCGCCGGGACGGACTCGCCCTACCGAGTTCATGGGCCGCGGGCATGGCACCGTGGCCATGGCAGCTTCCCGTGAACTTGGTAGGGACGGATTCCACTCTGTCCCTGACTTTGCTCTGCGATCGAAACAGCAATATCAGAGACGCGGTGGAACGCGGTGGAACGCGTCCCTACCAGTTCATGGTTCCAACGCACGATCGATGGATCTTGGACATTTCCCACGCGCCCCTCGCAAGAGGGGACTTGGCCGGCGATGCTCCAAAGAAATCTCCGCTCCTTGGCGGTGCGCTCCCTGGCCGGTCTCTTGCTGGCGGCTGTTCTCCTTTGTCCGGGCACGCTCGTGGCGCGTGATTTTCCCAACATCGATCCGGCAAAGCAAATGGAAGCTCGAATTGTGTCCGGATTCGGGTGGTTGGAGCGCGCCAAGACCCGGCAGTGCGGAGGCCGCGCGGCTTCCCTCTGTCCAACTTTACGACCTCGCGGCCGATCCCGGCGAACAGACCAACCTCCAGGCTAAACATCCGGCGGTCGTGAAGAGGCTCACCAAATCGCTGGAGAAGATTGTTGCCGCCGGGAGGAGCACACCGGGCTTGAAACAGAATAACTCAGGTGACGTCAAGATTTGGAAGTCGGCGGCGGGCGGGGGGCAATGATGACTAACCAATTACTTTAAGACGGTCGTGTGTTCCTGGAGCCAAACGAGGTCTCGATTGTTGGCCGAGGATGTCGCATGGCCGTGAAAGTCAGTGCTCGGGCTCGGTTTCACCGTCCGTGGATCGGACCATTTCTTGGTTTCCGCATGGCCATCCGCAAAGCCAACCGAAGCTGAGCTGCTATGATAAGCGGCCGGAATATGATACCAGGTTTGCGCCCCCATGTTGACTCCAAAGAGAGGCGCACAGATGCTCTCCGGATGCACATCCATAAACGTAAAGGCGGTGGCAGGAGAGATGCCGACCAGTTGGCCGAGACGCAGGAAGGGTCCTTGGTACCGGGCGTTGGGAATGTCGCGATAGGAGTAGGGGCGAGTCTGCGGAGGGTTCACGTCCCAGCCCATGTAACTATTCATCGCGTAGCTGCGAACCCGCGGAACCGCAAGGGTTCCCGATCCCGTCCCCTTTAGTTTGTCAGCGGGGCACTTGTAAACGTTCGCGCTTCTCGCCGCGTTCATGTATTTCGAAAAGAGAGACAGGTTTTCGTTGTTCATGATCGTAATGTTCGTGGCATCCGCGGCATTGGCCGCGAAACTCCCAACCACCCAGCACGGACCCACATCCCCGTGGTTATTCAGGACAATCCGATCATCGTTGTCGCCCGCGTACATTTGGAACACGGTATTCAGTTGCTTCACGTTATTCACGCAACTGATCTGCTGCGCCTTGGACTTGGCTTTCGCCAGAGAAGGCAGAAGCATGCCAGCCAAAATCGCGATAATGGCGATAACGACCAGGAGTTCGATGAGGGTGAAACCCTCGAGGTTCGCGCGCGTTCCGTTAGGTTGGCGCAGAGCTTTGTTTCGGCGCTGTGCGGGCATAGGGCTTGTGTGTAACATAAGGGGACCCATAAGGCGACAGTTTTTTCACCGAGTCCGCGAGTCCGCTGTGCTTCTCTCCGCACAGGGATTAGCTAAGCTATCCTCGCAATCCTCGCAATCGTGTCATGCTTGTCATCCAGGGTGATCTTGCTAGATTGGCCCCCGAAATCTGGTTTATGAGATTATTGATGATACTGGGCATCGGGGCCGCACTGGGGTTCTGTGGATGCAATAAGAATGAGAATTCGGTTCCGGGTGCCGCCGGAAAACCGGTGCCGGTGACTTCTCGACTAAAAATCAAGATTGGACCGAATGGGGAGATTTTCGCCAATAATAAGGAACTATCGCAGGAGGAATTCCTGCAGGAATTACAGCGGCTGAAGCAATCGAATGGCGGCATCGTTTATACCCGCGACAACCCTGCTGCGGACACGACCGCCGCACAAACCGCGGTCGTCGCAGCAATCGAGCAACTCGGAATTCCCTTGGAATACAGCAGGCAATAACGGATTTCGTAGCCAGATCAAAGTGTCCTCCAGAGAATCTCGCAGCGGTTAATCCTCCATGTACCAATAGGAGTGCGCGACCTTCTTCGCGGCGTCGATCTGCCATAGCTTCTTGAAAGGCACCCGCTCGACGTGGCTGTCCAGAAGCGCCAGGTTTGATCCGTTGTTGTGTACGGTCGGGCGGCCTGAATTGAAAGGCACGTCCGGATATTGCGGCATCGTGTCCACGGCGCCGTCGCGATCCATGTCCAGCGTGAAGCGATAATTGGCCTCCACCGGCGAATAGACATAGTGCGTGATGGTGTCCATGTAAGCCATCGCATCGGCGGGCCGTTTGATGCGCGCAATGTTCAAAGGCTGGGTGCGGTCGCCGTAGTAGAAAGGACCGCTCAGCGGCTCGCCGTAAGCCCCAAAGTTGGCTCCGATCCAGCAATTCCATTCTTTGGAGGACGACGCGGGCGGCTTGGAAAACGGAACTGGCCCTGCATTGCCGCCAGGGCAACGGCGCAGCTCGTAACTATAGACTTCGGTTTGGGTGAAGAGCTTGTTGTCCTGAGTTTGCTTCGCGACGTAGGGAGCGAGTTTCATGTGCCAGAACGGCTTGTTGTAATCGGAGGAGAGATCGCCGAAGAGCGGGAGCCGGTCATTGAAATCGCCTTGATACATGAATGTGGCCAGGCCCCACTGCTTCATGTTCGAGGCGCATTTGGCGGTTTGCGCCTGGCCTTTGGCCTTGCTCAACGCAGGTAAAAGCATAGAGGCCAGAATGGCGATGATGGCGATCACCACCAACAACTCGATCAAGGTGAAACCGGGCTCGTGGCGGCGAAGTGGGGCAGGGGAGGAACTCGAACAAAGCTTTCTCATAAGCTGAAAGGCGTTGCGCTTGGTTGGCGGAAATCTGCTGCCAACGCATCGGAGAGTCAAGCTCGCTAGACTGACTAGCGCCAGAACCACGTCAGCAACGGCGCGAACGCCAGGCTCGGGAGATAGTCGGCCACCCTCACTTTTTTCAAATCCAGGACAATCAAGGCGAGGCAACAGACCAGCAATCCGCCCGTGGCGTTGATGGAGTCCAGCAGCGCTTGATCACGCAGGACGGGTTGGACCGCCTTCGCCGCCAGCGTCAGCGTGCCTTGATACGACACAACGGGAATTAGCGAGAGAATCACGCCCCACCCAAACGTCTTGGAAAAAGCCATTGTCGCCAGGCCATCCATGACGGACTTGATCGCCAGCGTCTTGAAATCCCCGGTGAGTCCGTCCTGCACCGCGCCCAGAATCGCCATAGGGCCGACGCAAAACAGAAGCGAGCACGTGACGAATCCTTCGCTGAGACGATTGGGGTCCGTCGGGCGCGCCTTTGTGAAACGCTCCCGGGCATACTGGCCGAGCGAATTCAACGACTTCTGAATACGGAGCAGCTTGCCCAGGAGATTCCCCAGGATCAACGACAGCAGGGCAATGCCGATCTGTTTTGCGATTTGGCCGAAGGTCCCGTTGAGGCCGCTCCAGGTCGCGCTCAATCCGGCATAAACGACGAAGACGCCAAGCGCCACCTTGAGGCGGGATTGGTTCGCAGCCGAAATCTCCCTGGCCACGGCTAATCCGGCCACCCCGCCGACGAGAATGGCGGCGCCGTTCAAGATCGTCCCAATCATCGATGCGCGTTCAAGCAGGCGGAGGCGGCAAAGTCAATCTCCGTAAACCGCTTCAGTGGCGCGAGGCTGCGGCCGAGCTTTTCAGCGATGGCATCGGCCCGGTAGGAACTTCGCGCCACCTTGACTGAAGAGATTCATAAACCAGCAAATCAGCATTGCAATTGTTTCAGAGGGCGGGCAAGTTCACGGCACGGTTCGGGGCGTAGCGTAGCCTGGCTAGCGCGCTTGTTTCGGGTACAAGAGGTCGTGAGTTCGAATCTCACCGCCCCGACCATCTTTCCACCCCTGTAAAATCGAGTGAGAATCGACATAAGGCCAATTCTCAAGATAGCGCCAGCGAGAATCATGACACAGATTTGGCACAAAAACCGGCTGAATCTGGGCCGCAGAAGGTGAAGTTCCCACAGGTCATTCGACACCGGCGCGCCGAGGCGACGATCTACGGCAAGAGCCGGAAATACCCGCGATATCGTCTGGCCTACTACGTAGCTGGCTGGGCAGCAAGAGACCACTTGGAACCTGAAGCTTTGAACTTTGAGCCGCTCAGCGAGTTGGAGACCACACGCACCGGAAGCCCGTGTGCGACAAACCCGTGTCTGGCGAGCTTTTCATCCGCGCGCTAGGGCGGTAGCCCGTGCAGTAGAGATCGCTGCAGAGAAACGAGCCGCCACGCATGACTTTTTTCGGGAGGCCGGGCTCGTTCGGATCGAAGCTGTCGGAAGGGCCTTGCGGGTTCTTGGCGGCGCTGTTGGAATAATAATCAGGGCGATACCAATCCAGGCACCACTCCCAGACGTTCCCGGCGATGTCGTAAAGGCCAAAGCCATTGGGGGGGAAGCTCGCAACTTGCGCGGCGCCTCGGAAACCATCGGCCAGGGTGTTCTCGTTGGGAAACCGGCCTTGCCAGATGTTCGCGTGCCATTTTCCACTTGGCACTTGAACTTTGCCCCAGACGTAAGGCTGGCGATCCAGGCCTCCACGCGCGGCGCATTCCCATTCGGCCTCAGTCGGCAAACGTTTCCCAGCCCATTTCGCAAAGGCCATCGCGTCCTCCCAACAAACGTGAACCACGGGATGCTTCTCCCGGCCGTTGATGTTTGAACCAGGGCCTTCCGGATGCCGCCAGTTTGCGCCCGGCGAGTATTTCCACCAAGCGTAGTGGTTCTCCAGCGGCACGTCGCCGGGCGGAGGGGAAAACGTGACCGATCCGGGCACCAGGTTTTCCACGGGCGCGCCGGGAAAATCCTTCGGATCGGGTTTCCTTTCGGCGAGCGTGATGTAGCCGGTGGCCTTGACGAATTCCTCGAACTGCTCGTTTGTGACCTCGGTTTTGTCCATCCAGAATCCGTCCACGGACACCTGATGAACGGGCTTCTCATCGGGCAGTCCGTCTTCAGAACCCATCCAAAATGTTCCGCCAGGAATCCAGGCCATGTTGTTTGTGTTCGGTGCTCTGGAAAACGCCGGCACGTCGTGCCCAAGGGCCGTCGGCTTGTTGGAAGGCCTGGGGCCTTCGTGAAACTTGGTCACGCGATAACCCAGGACGACACCGGCCAACACAATCCCCAGCGCAACGATGAATTGCCGCGCGGAATTCTGAGGGTCGGGACGATCTGGCTTTTGGCTCATGCCGCGAGGATGGCACAAGCCGAGCCAGTTGTCACCGCAAGGGCGTCAGATCACGTCCGATCCGTCCGATCCGTCCGATCCGATTACGGATTATTACGCGATGCAAGCGGTCTTTGCGGGCGTCCAGCACGGCGAACGCACGCTGCGGACGCCGGACTACGACGAGCGCACCGCGAAAGCGGCTCAATTGCGCCGGCTCATCGAGAAGCTGGACGATCAACTGGCTCACTTCACGCCGCTGGCGAATCCAGCTTTGAATCAGACCCAAGCCGCCCCGATTCCGAATCCGCGCGAAAACGTCGAGACGTTCGCGCCGGTGGAAGCTCGTTTCGTGCGCTTCACCGTCCATGAAACCTTGAACCACGCCGAACCGTGTCTGGATGAACTGGAAGTTTTCACCGCCGGCGACCCTCCGCAGAACGCCGCCTTGTCCAGCGCCGGCGCAAAGGCCACGGCTTCGGGAACACTCCCCAACTTCGAGATTCACAAACTCGAACACATCAACGACGGGAAAACTGGCAACGACCACAGTTGGATCTCGAATGAAGCGGGGCGCGGCTGGGTGCAAATCGAGCTTCCGGAAAAATATCTCATCAACAAGATCGTCTGGAGCCGGGACCGCCGCGAAATTTACAAAGACCGCATGCCGACGGTTTACACGATTGAGACGGCCACAGCGCCGAACCTCTGGCAGCCCGTCGCGGGACGCCCCCCTTTGCGCCCGCCGGTGATGAATTTGGCTACCAGGCCGTCGAGAACGCGGCGACCATCTACGATCTCCACGCGACGATTCTTCACCTCCTTGGACTCGACCACGAACGCCTCAGCTTCTACCACAACGGCATCGAGCGACGGCTGACCGATGTTCACGGACGCGTGTTGACGGAAATTCTCGTGTGAATTGGAGGGGCGTAATGTTCGTAGCGCCATTGGTGTTTTGGACACCAAACGCTGACTTAGTGGTCCGTTTCGTAAATACGCTCACGTTCGTTGCGCCCAATTTGGCCTGGGGCAAGGCGCGACGAGCGAGCATCCCCCGCCAGTGGGGCTGCGACCGAGGAGCAACGCAGCCCCAGGCAAAATTCGGCGCAACCCGAAGGGCGGCAGTTCTTTTTCGCCAGACTTCGTTGCTTGCTCCTTACAGATCCACTTCGGGATATGCTCGTCGCTCGCGCCTCGTCTGGCCGAAAAATCCCTTGCCGCGAACGTGAGCGTATTTATGAAATGGACCACTTAGCCAGCCCTCCCTCCCCACGAACGTCCCCCTCTCCCCATCCGAGGGGGAGAGGGACAGGGAGAGGGGGCCGTTCCGAAGGCTCTCAATTTGCCAACGCTTTCACCCTCACCCTAACCCTCTCCCTCAAGGGAGAGGGAATGCGCGTCGGATACGTTCAGCAACTCAAGCGTCCTGCCAGTTTCTCCAGCACGCGCTGGACGGGACGTTTCGCAAGAGCGGCCTGAAGAGGCGTGTGCTCGGGCAGCCAGGGAAAAACCAGGACGCGCTCAGGAGCGATTCGTTCCGTCAGGAGTTTTGCATTCGTTCGGCTCGCGGCATTCTCATGGCGGGGCGACATCAGGACAACGGCTGCTTCCTGTGCGGACTGACGAGGCAGCGCTTCCAGCGTCAGCAAAACCTGATTCACCACGCCCAGCCGGTTTGGTCCGACGATAATGGGCGTGGCGCCCAGCCCGGCAATCAGATCGCGGGAATCGAAATTCTCGCCGAGCGGGCTCAGCAAGCCGCCCGCTCCTTCGACCAGGACAACGTCAAAGCGTCTGCGTCGAACGCTTCGCGCGTGTCTCAAAACCTGAGACTGAGTCACCCGCTTTTGCTCAAGTCGCGCGGCCAGCACGGGGGCGAGTGCCGCCCCGAAATGCCAGGGATTGATCTCATCCAGCGAAAGCGCGCCGTCCAGCGCGGCGCGCAACTGACGCGCATCACCTTGCCCGCCGGAGCAAATCGGTTTGAGCGCCGCGACCGCAACGCCGCGTTGGCGGAGATAACGCGTCAGCAAGGCCGTCAGCACGGTCTTGCCGACGCCGGTGTCTGTGCCCGTGACGAAACAGATTCGGCTCATGACGCTCTGCTCGATCCAACCACGAGTCGCCAGCCCGACGCGACAAAAACCAGCGATTCTACCCAGGAAACTCGTCGGTAGCAGGGCGGCTGCCGCGCCGCAGCATCGACCGCAGACCGGCTGCGCGGCAACGCAGCCCTACCAGGGTCATGGGAAGTTGCCTTGGCCAAGAAGCCATGCCCATGGCCCATGAACCGAAAACTGCGCGGGACCGCAGCCTTCAGGCTGCTTCCGTGCACCCTCCGGAGTCGAGCGTTGAAGCGGCCTAAAGGCCACGGTCCGAGGAGACGGTTTATGGGAAGCTTTCTTAGCCTCAGGGCCATGCCCATGGCCCATGAACCGAAAACTGCGCGGGACCGCAGCCTTCAGGCTGCTTCCGCGCACTCTCCGGAGTCGAGCGTTGAAGCGGCCTAAAGGCCACGGTCCGAGGAGACGGTTCATGGGAAGCTTTCTTAGTGGTCCGTTTCGTAAATACGCTCACGTTCGTTGCGCCCAATTTGGCCTGGGGCAAGGCGCGACGAGCGAGCATCCCCCGCCAGTGGGGCTGTGACCGAGGAGCAACGCAGCCCCAGGCCAAA